>DASPJH010000245.1:0-2829 GCA_035628715.1 Bacteroidia bacterium | reverse complement strand
TTAAGTTCCCATCAATCTCCAAAATATCCCCTTCAAAAGTGCCCGCCAGTATTTTGCCTGCGGTGGTGTGCGAGGAATTGAAAACCGTAATATAGTGCTGCGTATTAACAGCCTTTACAATGGTGTTGGTTTTAGCATCGTATAAAATCAGCCGGCAGTTTTTACTGCCTTCGTGGTTGCCATTTTCATCCTTATACGAAATGCTTTTATCCTTCTTTAATTCATAAATTTTGGTGGCGATAAGCACCTGCCCGTCATTTCCCGGCATGGGAATAAAATTCTCAATTATTTCAGGAAATTCAATTTTATTAAAAAAAGTATCCACCGTTTGTTCAATAGGGTCCAGCAGCATCAGCACAAAACCCGTCGAAACCAGGAATTTACCATCCTTCCATACTGCCATTTTCCCCACCCCCGGCGCACCCCAAACATCCGCCTCAAACTGCACCGTGCCCAGCTGTATTTTAGTCGCCTGGTCTACCAGCGTGTAGCTATCGGCTGTTTTTACCAGGTACGTCCCGAATGTATAATCGGCCACCACATCGTCAATCCCCAGTTCAAAATTTACCTGCTGTTTTAAAACCGGTGAATTTTGGGAAAATCCAACGCTGGAAATAAATAACAGGATTGCCGTTAACACCGCTGTGCATGCTTCAATTCTCTTCATAAAAAGTAAGCTAATCTATGCAATTACATCCAAAACCTAAAACGGCAGACCGCCATAAAACTGATAACTGAAAGCTGACGGCTGATAGCAATGCCCCCCTCCCGCCCACTTCACCATACACTTTGCAATTTACCTGTTGACAACTACGTTTAGTAAATAGAGGTGCGGCACCCCGGGCGGGGTAAATTTGCGTAGGCAAATACCGTGCATACAGGTACGGAGCTATAGTGTATGAGCAAACAGAACACGTTAAGAACCAAGGATAAACCGGCGGCTAAAACCGATTTTGAACGCGAGAAGAAAAGTGAGGAAAAGCCGATTACCCGCAAAGGCGTTGTAAGCTGGGCACTGCTGAAGGACGAGCGTGCCAGGCAGGTGTTTGGCGCGTTCCTGATGCTGTTCTCCATTTTTATGGCGGTATCGTTTGTGTCGTTCCTGTTCACGTGGAAAACCGACCAAAACGTGGTTTTTGGCTTTGGCTGGAGGGATTTTTTACAAGCCAACCCCGATGCAGCCAAAAACACCATGGGAATTTTCGGGGCGTTGCTGGGCCACCTGTTTATTCACAAGTGGTTTGGTATTGCCAGCTTTGCCATTCCGCTTATATTGTTTACAGGCGGCACCAAGCTTACCTTTAAAATACAGTTGCTGCCGCTGGGTAAAACCCTTCGGTACTCATTTTTTATAGTAATCTGGCTGGCCCTAACTATGGCGCTGGCGTTTGGCACCAACCTCCCGTTTTTGGGGGGAGCTTTCGGTTATCACAGCTACCTTTGGCTTAAAGGACTGATGGGCACCGCCGGTTCGGGTATTTTCCTGTTCTTTTACCTGATAACCTTCCTGATAGTGGTGTACAACCTCAACTTCGCTATCAAGCCGAAAGTTAATGCATCAGGCGAAGGAGCCAACGCTGTAAACGCAAAGGCTGGCAGCGCAGCGGCATTGGGCACAGCTGCCACCACCGGCGAAATTGCCGAAGAAATAGCCATCAATACCGGTGATGAGGATGAAACCGAAGACGACGAGCCCATTAACCCGGATGACATACAGCTGCTGCTGAAAGAAGACGATGAACCGCCCTTTGAGCCATCGTTTTCATTTACCGATGAAACAGATAAAGGCGGAATTAAGCTGGATATAACGCCCACACACCACGAGCCGGAACCGGCGCAACACGAACAGGTAGCCTTCAGCATTGAAACGGCCGTGATGGAGGAAGAGGAACCGGCAGCCGAACGCCGCGAGCACTACGGGCTGGATACGCCATTTGACCCTACGCTGGAACTCTCTGCCTATAAGTTTCCTACCATTGAGCTGTTAAAGGACTACGGCGACAGCAAAAAGGTGATTGACCAGGGCGAGCTGGAAAGCAACAAAAACCTTATTGTTGAAACCCTGAAGAACTACGGTATTGGTATAGCGCAAATTAAAGCTACCATTGGCCCCACGGTAACACTGTACGAGATTGTGCCGGAAGCCGGGGTGCGCATCTCCCGTATTAAAAACCTGGAAGACGATATAGCCCTAAGCCTTGCCGCTTTGGGTATACGCATTATAGCGCCTATTCCCGGTAAGGGGACTATCGGTATCGAGGTGCCCAATAAAAAGCCCGAAATGGTGCCGATGAACACCATGCTGGCCAGCCAGAAATTCCAGGGAGCGGATATGGATTTGCCCGTGGTGCTGGGCAAAACCATTGCCAACGAAATTTACGTGGCTGACCTTACCAAAATGCCCCACCTGCTGATGGCGGGCGCTACCGGCCAGGGTAAATCGGTGGGTATAAATGCGTTGCTGGTGTCACTGTTGTATAAGAAACATCCCAGCCAGCTGAAGTTTGTGCTGGTAGACCCTAAAAAGGTGGAGCTTACCCTGTACAAAAGGATTGAGCGCCATTTTTTGGCTAAGATTCCCGGTGATGGGGAGGCAATTATCACCGATACCAAAAAGGTGGTAAATACCCTGAACAGCCTGTGTATTGAGATGGACGAGCGCTATAACCTGCTGCAAAACGCAGGGGTGCGCAACATTAAAGAATACAACGCCCGGTTTGTGGAGCGCAAGCTGAACCCTAACGACGGCCATAAATTCCTGCCCTACATAGTGGTGGTGATAGACGAGCTGGCCGATTTGATGATGACCGCCGGCAAAGAGGTGGAACA
>DASPJH010000244.1:0-4843 GCA_035628715.1 Bacteroidia bacterium | reverse complement strand
CATACCAGCATCTTTACAAATTCGCTTTTAGTCCATTTATTCTTGTACATCTTTAGTTTAGCAAAACCCCTAAATTCCACTTCGGCAAGCTCAGTGCAGGCTCTAAAGGGGACTTTCGCCAGGTAGCTACCCTAACTGTTTACCGACTTTCATAACAGGTTGTCTGCCTAAAAGCCCCTTTAGGGGTTTGGGGTAAAACGGTGTTACGCTGTTACGCCCCGCCTCAACCTCAACAGCCACCTGCCTTCCAGCCGTAACACCCCCTGTAAAGGGTTCAATATTTTGAACCCATACCCCGTCCATACCTCTATTCATTTCCCTTCCAAACTACGTTCAAAAAACGGTGTTACGGTGTTACGACCTGCTTCAACCTCAACAATTACCTGACTTCTAGCCGTAACACCCCCTGTAAAGGGTTCAATATTTTGAACCCCTACAGATTCCCGCCTGAAGCGGGAATGACCAACCCGGCAATTTTGTTACGAGTGTTACGGTGTTACGGCCAGAAAAGTGGACACTTTGCGTCGTTTAAACGTTCAGCCTAAGTCGGCAAGTAGTAGTTGGAAAAAGGCGATTTTGTTTCGAAAATATTAAAGCTTTTTTATCAGTTCCCAGCGCTGGCGGTGCATTTCATTGATTTTATCAATCAGGTAGCCTTTCCAGGAGTTGTAAGCCATGGTTTCTCAATTTACATAAAGGTTCGGTTCCTATCCGCACTATTCGGCGGGCATTTGGTTAATAATTTCCATTGTTTCTACTGATACCGTGCAAACCCGGTTTAGTAAGTCAATAACTTGTTTTTTGTAGTCGGCAAAGCGGTAGGTATTAAACCTTTCAGCAATGGTGGGGTCTGAAGGGGTGCCTTCTTTGTATTGATCCAATATCCACTCCAGGGCACTGCGGTTGCCTAATTTATATTGCCATGCAATAGCCGGTATTCCACTTAATACCGTGTTTTCGTCTAACACTATTTCACCGGTTTCCTTATCGGCTTTCAGCTTGGCTTTGGGGTTTTCTTTTTCAGCAATTTTTTGCGCTTTCAGCCCAAATGGTTTTACTGTTTCATAATTGATATGTAAGTCCATTAATTGTTTACCCCAATCCACCCACTTGAAAAAATCATCATAAAAAGGTATCCGCGGAAAATCGCGTTTCAGGTTCAACTCATACTTTTTACGGTAGGCGGGATGATGCAACACCGCATACACATAATTAAAAATATCTTCTTTGCTGATGGCTTGCTTGCCGTATTGCGGTTCCGGCTCATGCAGCATTTGTTTTTCATTATCCTTTAAATGCGGCTGGTCAAATTCCGGCGGGCTTTCAAGTGTGTTATCAGCAGTTTTAACTGACGCAAGGGTTTTTTCTTTTTTCTCTTTTAAAGGTTTAAATCCGTAGTGGTTGCAGAACTGTTCTAAACCCCAATTTGTAATGTTTTCAACTCTTTCACCAGTCTCAGCAAAGCGGTAAAGCGGTATACATTGTGTTTTTTCTAATGTATCAAGACCAGAAAGGACATTTGATCCTAAACAATGAAAAGGCTTAGACGAACCTAAACCTGAAAAGTTTAATAAAATATTTTCTTTATTAAGCTCAGCGCCAAAGAAACTGTAATGGTTTTCGGTCAACCTATGGTTAAATAATTTTTCGGAATAGTGGAATAGTTTGAAAAAAGGTCTGTAAAGCCCTTTTTTTACTTTACTTTTTTCATACTTTACTGTTTGTTTACTGCCTAAATGTGCTTCTAAAGAAGAACTCCATTTAATTGATAAGTCCATTTTTCCCTTTGCAACACTACTATTATATTTTTCAATAAAGTATTTAATTTTATTAATTAAATAATCAAAATTGAGGTCATAAACCCATTCATCCCTAGTTGTTTCTACACCTCTGGAAAACAATTTAAAAATAGCTTTTTCGCTTTTACCAGCCTTAACATCCTTATCAATTACAGGTAATAGTGTATCAAAGTTCGTGTCAGCAAGGTTTATCCAGTTGTTGTTTTTGGAATCAGGGGTTATCCGCTCAAATGGTATTTTTTGCAAAGGGTATTCGGCAATCCATTGAAGTTTCTGTTCCTTTGGCCAAAAATCGTCCAAGCTGATATATTGAATATGACAAGTTTTATTTTCCCGTTTTTCTTTTCGGACTAAAAACATAATAGCTACACCGGTTTGGATGCCAAAAACATTGTGTGTCGTTCCTGCAATTTTAGGATTTGCTCTTACATCACTTTTAGTATCTATTATATAACAAAAATCAAAATCATCCTGCACACATTTCCTAAACCCATCAAAAGCCCTGCTGTCAATAAAACTACGGTTGGTTATAAAAGCTATAATTCCATTGTTTTGAAGCCTGTCCATTGCCCACCGATAAAACCGCGTGTACATATCATATACGACAATTTGATTTTGGGCTGTACCGTATTTAATGAATGTATCTTTTATACGCTTATCTACCCCCCGTAGGCTTTGTTGCTGTTTTGATAATTGTAGTTTTCCTGTTTTGCATTATAGGGCGGGTTGCCTATTACTACTGATATTTTTTTCTCGTTTTGCCGTTTAATACGCCGGGTGTTTTCTTCGGAAAGTGTTTCAAACATATCCGTTTGCTTACCCACAAAGCCAAAGCCTAAATTGTCCAGGGTATCCACAAAACACAAGTTTTCAAATTCTTTATACTGTCCTGTTTTTTGTTTATAGGTATATTCAATATTCAGATTGCTAATATAATAGGGCAGTATTGCCACTTCGTTTGCGTGTAATTCATGGGTATATTTATACTCAATTTTCTCTTTGCGTATATAGTCAATAATATCACAAATAAAAGTGCCTGTACCGGTGGCGGGGTCAAGTATCTCCACCCCTTTATCTTCTAATTGCTTATTAAAATGGTGGTGCAGCAAATAATCGGTACTTTGCACCATAAACCGCACTATTTCGTTAGGTGTATAAACTACGCCCAGCCTGTCAGCCGCCTTAGGATTGTAGCTTTTATAAAAGGTTTCGTACACCACTTTTAAAAATTTCTGTTTTTCGTGGTGGTCAGCAATTCCAGCGGCTGCAGCGTTTATAGCGTCGTAGTAATGTTTAATATTATCTAGAGTGGCGCGTTTTATTTGCCGGGTAAAAAAGGTATTTATTACGCCTTCCAGCTGATGCGCTATATTATTTTCGCGGTGAAACTGGGTTTCGTCAAAAATAGTGTTAAATATATCTTCAGTAAGTATGTGCTGAATTATCATTTCGCGCACATCTTCTTTATTTACATCGGGGTTTATACTATCCTGACAAAGTTTAAGAAAGGCTTTTTCAGCTTTGGCAAATTTTTCATTTTTCTTTTCCTGTTCTACAATTATGCCCCGTATGGTTTCAGTAACTTTGGGTATATCCTGTTTAAACAGTTCAATAGCCTTGCGAAAATTCTTTACTTCAGGCCGTTCATAAGTTACAAAGGCGGTAAGCAATTCGTCCAGCGCATTGGCATCGGCCATATTTGCCCGCAATACTTCATTGCCACTTTGTATCAGTATGGCGGTTTGGCTATCTTCAAATAAAATATTGTCTTTGGGATATCCTTTATCAAACTTCTTTTTTATTTCGTCTGCCAATACATCGGCTTCGTCTTTACTTTCCCAATAGCCCCAATCCTGCCGTAAGCTGTCTTTTAACACACCGTCGGGTGTTACTGCGCGGCCTTTAGAGCCCATTACACTTACTTCAGTAATCAGCATCAGCCCTTTGGCCTTTGCATATTCATTTAGCAGGGTATAAAATGCAGACCTTATGGCCGTTTCTTTTTTTGTCCCCCCGTAATGAATTATTTTTTCAACTTCAGCACGGTATTGTTTTATACTGTAAATGCTCATAGGTCAGTATTAATGCTGCAATTTAGTTTTCAATGCAGGTTAAGCAAAATAACAGGAAATTATTTTCCAACAGAATCAGGCTTGTGTATTGTAAAATATAAACCGCAAAATGGTTCGACTCCCCTCAGCTCTACCACCGTTCGACTGCGCTGAGGGCGACAGCCGCACCATCGGTAGCCGTAGCTTTAGCGATGGCTACCTTCCCCGCTTCCCCTTAAAAAACTCCTTCAGCAGCACCGAGCATTCATTTTCCAGTATACCGGTTATCAGTTCGGTTTTGGGGTGCAGTAGGGGGCCGTGTTTGCTAAATCCCCGTTTTTCGTCAGGGGCGCCAAATACCACCCGCCCGGGGCGGGCCCAAAAAATAGCCCCGGCGCACATTACGCAAGGCTCCAGGGTTACATACAGGGTGCAGTCTTCCAAAAATTTTCCGTTCAGGTAGTTGGCGGCGGCGGTAATGGCCAGCATCTCGGCGTGGGCGGTCACGTCCGTCAGCTTTTCCGTTTGGTTATAGCCTTTGCCAATCACCCGGTTGTTGGAAACCACAAGGGCGCCCACTGGTATTTCGTCCTCCTCCAGGGCTTTTTGCGCCTCCTTCAGGGCCAGTCTCATAAAATATTCGTGCGAAAAAATACTGTCCATTTGTTAGCTGCAAATCTAAACACAAAGAGATAGTAAAACAGTTCAGGGTTTAGAGTGCCTGTTGGAATAACTGTAACCTTACCGATGATGCTGGTTTTCCCTCATCCCCGTTTGCCTATCCTTCTACCATCCTTGCTCGTCGCCCTTCTCCTTCAAGAGAAGGGACTTACTGGCGAGGGGAGAAGCCAGGGCCAGTCCGGGATGAGGGAAATAAACACCAGGGATAGAATAGTTTAGGAGTTTAAAGTTCACAGTTCCTGGCGGCACAACTATAACCTTACCGATGATGCTGGTTTTCCCTCATCCCCGTTTGCCTATCCTTCTACCATC
>DASPJH010000243.1:0-2639 GCA_035628715.1 Bacteroidia bacterium | reverse complement strand
GCGCCATTGGGCCTTTCAGCAATACTCTTATATCTATAATCATCCCTACGCTGATAAGGAAAAATGGAATGAACAAGGAGTTTCCTACAAACTCTATACGGTTCATCAACGATGAGGTGTGGGGTATCAGGCGGTTAAGCGCAAGCCCGGCGGCAAAAGCACCTATAATAGGTTCCAGGCCGGCTATTTCTGCCATAAACGCACAGAAAAACACCATGGAAAGTACAAATATGAAATGTGAGTTTTTTTCACCTTCTAGTTTCTTGAAAAACCAGGCCGAAAGCCGGGGAACAATAAAAACCACAACTATAAGGAACACCGCCAGTGATATACCCAGCCTTACCCAAAACTCGTGGGTGAGGCCGCCCGTTGCCGAACCTGAAATTACAGCCAGTAACAGCAGCACCGCAGTATCTGTAAGTATCGTACCTCCTACGGTTATGGCAACCGCTTCATTTCGTACAATGCCCAGTCGGCTTACTATAGGATAAGCAACCAGCGTATGCGTGCTGAACATGCTAGCTATCAGCAGACTGGTATTCATGTCATATCCCAGTAAAAAATGACATACCGGATACCCAATAGACATGGGCAAAATGAAAGTCAGGAAACCAAACAGCAGGCTTTTGTATTTATTCTTACCAAACTCTTTAAGGTTCAGCTCAAGCCCGGCAATAAACATAATGTACAGCAGACCAATGGTAGAGAACAGCTTTACTGCCGAATTATTCTGAAGAAGATTGAATCCGTGGGGCCCTATGGCTATGCCCGAAATGATAAGGCCTATTATACTGGGAATCTTAAACCGGCGCAGGATAATGGGCGACAGCAGTATTATAAGCAGAATTACAGAAAATATCAGCACCGAGTTGGTAAACGGCGTCTGAAATTCATGCGCAAGTTTTTCAAAGAATTGATTCATAGGCCGGTTTTAATTGCCACAAAAATGCTGCAAAAATAGCCTGTTAAAAAAATAACACATTAATTTATTGAAAAACAAAACATTGCAATTAAAACTGCGGGCGTTTATGAGTAGGTGATAACAAGGAGCCAATTGTAAGGGCCACCAGTGAAAGACAAATAACTATAAACAGCACGCCCTGGCTTAAACCCGGAATAGCATGCTCAGCTGGCACCTGCAAAAACAGAAGAATAGTTATTAATCCCCGGGGCGCAATAAAAGTAAGAACATTTACCGGTTCGGTTTTACTGATAAGCATATACAGGTACCGTATCAGCAATATGGCTACAAATACCAGTCCGCCCAGCAGCAGCACATCGCCCTCTGCCAGCGATGCAAGAGGAACTGTAAAACCAAACACCACAAAAAAGAAAGTGCGGATAATAAAGGCGCTTTCAGAAGTGATAAGCATAAACTGATCGAAATGCGGTTCAAATTCTTCTGTTTTAAAAAACCGTTTTAAATCAGGAATAATCAATATATCACGGTTCCTTAATAATAAGCCGAAAATAAATACCAGCAGCAGGGAAGGCAGGTGAAAGAATGATTTACCCACCACGTACAATAAGACCAACAAAGAAAGTATAAGAAAGAACTTTACCTTATGGGTAATGGTTTCTATCAGTTTCAATAAAATCAGGGAAAACAAGGCCGAAAGCACAGTAACCATCATTATCTCCAGTCCCAGTATTCCGAAAGATCCTACTGTTATCGTAGTATTGACCATTAGAAAAGTAGACAGGATAATCCCCAGTATATCTGAAAAGGTAGACTCGTATACAACAAACTCCTTACTTTCGGGCGCCAGTGCCGCAGCGCTGGGAATAGCTATGGAGCTGCTTATTACCGCCAGTGGCACTGCATTTATTAAAGCTGTGTTAAGCGGCGCATCAATAAGGTAGTAAAAAATTCCGGCCAAGGCAAAAGTAGTGGCAAGCAACACCACCAATGCAGATAAAAATGAGCGGAGTATAAGTTTCTTTTTATCCCTTGAAATATGAATATCAAGCCCGCCTTCCAGCACAATCAGTATAAGCCCTACCGTTCCTAATATTTGTAACAGGGGGCCAACATTTCGCGAAACAATTTCTTTGGGCAGGATAAACTGTAAAGCAACGCCTGCTCCCATTATCAGTATAACGGAAGGGAACTTGGTTTTTCGCGCCACAAAGTCAAACAGGTACGAAACAATTACCAGCAAACACAACACTAACAACATTTGGTAAGAGCTCATACTGCGTAAAATAATTTAAGATTCGATAAGGTGCAAATTTGCATTTGATTTCGAGATAAATAAAATCTTCCCGGCAATATCTCGCAATAAAATACCATTCCTCTTCAAAAACAAAGCTTTCCTTTCATCTGTAGTATACTGACAATCTTTTTTACGATGGATAAATACATAATCAGTCTCGACAAAGTATCGGGGGAAATGTTGCCAAAAGTGGGCGGCAAAAACGGTAACCTGGGTGAAATGATACAAAACCTGGGAAGTTTGGGAATTGAAATCCCCAAAGGTTTTGCCATTACTGTGGATGCGTTTGAAGATTTTATCAGTGAAAACAACCTGAGACAGGAAATTGAGGAGTCTATCGCCTCGATTGACTGGAATGACTGGCTTTCGCTTAAAAAAGCAGGAGGTTACATACGCCAGCAGATACGTAACGGTGAATTTTCA
>DASPJH010000242.1:0-2348 GCA_035628715.1 Bacteroidia bacterium | reverse complement strand
ATCTGCGCCCTGGTTAAAGCGCTCGGTCACAACAGCTTCAGTTATAACAATTGAATCACCGCGTTTCCAGGTGGCAACACCATCACCAACGGTGGGGCGTACGAAGATAGCGCTCCAGGGGCCGGTACCACTTTGCAGGGTAAACAGGCCAAGGTCGTTGCTGGCATTGGTGGATACAACTATACCGGGTACTGTAATACCGCGCAGGGTATCGTTTACAAACATGCTGCCGCCGTTGCTGTATACGGTTTTCTGTATATCGCTGGTAGACCTGATTCCGTTGATTACTTTATAAGCCGAAGTCAGCGCCAGGCTATCGGGGAAGTTTACGGAGTGGCCGCCGTTATCTTCGGCATGTATGTAATACTTCACGATAGAACCCAGTGATTGTGCTGGTATCTGTGCAGTGTAAATGCTGTCAGTACCGGTCATGGTTACGGGGGTAAAGGTGGTATTCGCATATCCAACTGCATAGTAAAGGGTTACCGAGGCAATTGCGCTGTCGTCCTGTACGTTTACACGGATAGTGGGCGATACCGACGGGGTAACCACGGCAGGTATGCGCTTAACGCTTTTTACACTGGGAGCGTTGAAAAGTGGTACTGCAACATCATCCGGGTATAAAGGGGCAATAAAGTATAACCGCTGGCCGCTAACCACACCTTCGGTTATCACGCCGCGGATATAATCGAGCCGGGTGTTGGTTGTAGGAGGGGTAAAATTGCGGGGAGTGTTGGGGTCAGCATCGTTGTTATCGTTCCTGTAATAATTGGAGTAATCGCGTATCTGGATAGAGTTACCGTTATCATCCTGTACGCTCCAGAACCAGCGCTGGCCGCTGGCGCTTACGTTGGTTACGAATACGTCTTTAATTTCAACGTAGGTGCCTTCCCACTGCTCGCCCGTAGCAAACTGTGGAGTTGGGTTGCCGGCAACGTTTTTCATTACGTCGCCCACTTCAATTTCCTGGGCGGTTATGGTATTGCCCGTACTAAGTACCTGTATAGGCACCGGCAGTATGTACAATTGCGTATTACCCTGGAAGTTTCCGATAATAGTGGTTACACGCACCATACGGCCTTTTTTCAGGTTTTGCGAAAACTGCGAGGCAGCATCCAGGGCAGCTTTGGTAGGCTTGGGGTTTAATACGGCGGTGTCCATCATTATTTCCACACCGCTCCAGGACCTGTCATCGGCTGCCTGTATAAAAGCTGAAACGCGGCTTTGGCTTGTTGAAAGCCCGTAAGAAGCAGGGTCAAATACTACTATACCCTCAACTACTACGGTGTCGCCATAAGTAGGATTATGGTGGGTAGGGAAAATGTAATCGGCCAACGTTGAGTCATTGCCGCCAACGCCAATGTTTGCCAGGCGGGTAGGGCTAACATACTGGGTAGTGTCAATAGGCACCAGCGGGTACTGGGCCATTGCAAATACTGCCAGTGCAGACAGAATTAAAGTAAAAACGGTTTTTTTCATATCTAAGCTTATGTTGAATTTATTTGAGTATCACAAATTTACCCACTTGTACATGGCCGCTGGCGGCATCCCTCACGGTAAACAAATACGTGCCGCTGCTGATGGCTGTTTTAGTGGTGGAAAGGAGGTCCCAGGCATGTTCGCCGCCTGAAAACACAATGTTATCCGTGCTGCTGAAGTTTTCAAACCAGCGCAGGTCGTCGCCTTTGTAGGTTTGGGCATCGTGCTGCAGGGTGGCAATCACATCACCGGCAATAGTGTATATGGTTATGGCGCATTTTTCAGGCAGGTTATAAAAGTATATCTTCTTGGTGCGCGAAGTATTGCCGTCCCAGGCTGCGGCTGTATTATAAGGGTTTGGGTATACCCCAATTTTATGGGTTTTATCGCGGCTTTCAAAGTTGGTATTGGCCCCGGTGCCGGTAAACACCCTGAAATCGTTTTCAGTGAATGAAGATTCCAGCAGATCAAGGCCCAGCTCGGTATCTCCTTCGTCAAAAGCAGTAACGATGAACATGTATTGCCAGCCATTCAGCAGGCCGTTCATTTCATAATGGAAACGGTAAGGAGTAGTGTCGCCCTCAAAATACCTGGGCTGCGGAAGCAGGATGGAGTTAAACCCGTTGTTGAATCCTATTTTATTGCCTGCCGAATCCCACTGCGCCACCATATTCGTTGCGCTGATAAGGTTTCCGGTCTGGTCGTCGCCGGGGTTGCTGCGGTAAATGCGGAAACCTTCAAAATCCTGCTTTTTGGAGATTGGGTCAATAGAGCTGATGGCAGCGTCGTTCCAGTAAATATCCACCTTATTGGGCGATGGGACGATTTTAACCTTAGGTGTGCGGGGAGGCTCTGGTAATACATAACGG
>DASPJH010000241.1:0-3993 GCA_035628715.1 Bacteroidia bacterium | reverse complement strand
CGCTCAGAATTGGATAAATGTATAATATTGTACTGCAGCTTACCTTTATACTGGCTATACTCCGGCTCTTCAAGCAGGTTATTCAGGAAAACCAGCGTTTCCATCACCACCCCGGCGCCCGAGTTGTCAAAGTAGCCACCGTCTACAAAATACTGGTCGCCCAGGTCGGCAGCAGGGCTTAAGTAGGGGAATCGTGCCCCCAGCACCACCGTTGAGCTAAAATGCACGCTGCCAAACGGCTTGTTGTTTTGTCCTTTGTCCAGCAGGCTTAATACGTCAATCCGGGATGTGTAGCTGGAATCCAGCACAATATTGCCCACTACCCCAGGATTGCCATCTTTAACACGGGTAGTATTAATAAAAAACAACGGCAGCTTTTCGGCATTGGTATTAAACGATGTTATATAATCCTTGTATTCCCGGTTAAAAAGGTGCCCCATAAAATGGTCGCCCTTCGGGTTTTCCATAGAAACTTCCAATGCTTCTCCCCGGTCTATCGGCAAAATATATCCACCTACAAAATACCTGAAATAATCCGCTCCCAGCATATGGGCCAATGTGCTCGAAAGAAAATCATTCTTAAGAAAATTCCGGCCTTCGTTAAAGTCTATAGCGGGTGCGCCGGTTTTAGCCGCACTGTCCAGCAGGGTGTAAAATACGCCGTTACCAACACTTCCACCCGAAGCTCCCGATAAACATAATAAATGTTTTGAAAATTTTCCGCCCGATTCGCTCTGCAGCCTGCCCAAAGCGCCTGCCACCCAGTAGCCGGAACGGGATGCGCCACCGTCCGACAATACAAAGTATACCGGGTATTTTTTGCCGCTGTCAAGGTTGTTTATTTCGCTTTCACGGGCTTTCAGCCAGCGGGTGGCGTAATTGGTCAGTTGCATGCGCTGGTTATACACGGGTGTTTCCGCTTCTATTTTTCGCAATTCGTAAGGGTTAAAAATAAAACCCATAATTATGGCCAGTACCAGCAGCAGGAAATGAAAGTTTACTTTCCGCCAGATGGTAATCATAGTTACTAACTGAAGAAACCCAACCAATACGGCTATGGTAAGCATGGCCACATTAAAGGGCATTACCATACGGGCAACCTTAGCGTTGTAAATAACCACCAGGTATAAAATAATAACCGGGAGGGCCAGTATATTAAACCATCGGAAATACCCCATCTCGCTTTTTGGAAGGGTAATAATTTTAATGCTGTTAAATAATGTTACTTCTTTTTTCTCGCCATCCAGCTGGTGAATCCGGCGGCGGCGGATATAGTTCCATATCAGGAAGAAGGTTTGCAATACCCACAGCAACAACAGGTGAATCATCAAATTGCGGTGGATTGTATTTTTTTCTGTCAGCGAAAGTGATACTATAATTACCAGTACTATCACCGGCACTATAACCCAGATGCTCCAGGGCTTATACCCTTGTTTTTTCTGGTAAAAACGGTCAATAAGGTAGTATATAACCGCCTGCGCAATCAGCAATACAACTATCACCATCGTTTTATTGGATACTACAAAGTAGGGATGGTGTATAAGCGCTACCTGAATTGCTGTAAACGACGCATATCCCAACACCCTAGGAAAGCCGCTGAACCACCAGCGTTCGGGTCGTTGCCCTGTAGCATCTGCTTTGAGGTAGGCCAGCAGGCGCGAGCTGTACCAGTTTACGTACGCAAAAAAGGATACAGAAATAATAAAGAATACAGAGTTTTTGGTGCTTTGCGATGCAATAAGCAATACATCCTGGCCCTGCGAAAGCGTGGCAAATAATAAGAGGCACACAAAAATAAACAGGATTACAGGCAGCAAAAGACGTATCATTTGCAGCACTTTGCTGAAGTTTTGTAAAAAATTATTCATTGGTATATGTTAATGGGTTAGCAATCAACACTATTGCAACTTATAACTTTTATCTGACAGGCGCTAATAAATTTTTATTACAGGTTAATTAGGATTATTCTTGAAGTAATAAAGTGCCGCACCGGTTTGATATATTAATTTTGGGTGGAGGGCCTGCCGGCTCTGCCGCTGCGCTGGCGCTTAAAGATTTGGGACTGAAAGTTGCGCTGGCTGACAAATGCCATTTTCCCCGCCATAAAACATGTGGTGACGCCATCCCCGGACCGACACTTAAAATGCTGAAAAAGGTGCTGCCCGATTTTGCTGATGAACTGAAAACATTTACTGCGAAGCAGCAAATAAAACATTGCAAAATTACTGTACCCAACGGAAAGACAATCAGTATTGAATGGAAGGAAGATGCCTGCAATTCATCACGGCTGGATTTTGATAATTTTATTTTTTCACTGGTGAAAAAATATACCAGTACGGCGATTTATGAAGGTTTTGAAGCCGGTAGCCTCCGATATTCAAACAACAGTTGGGAAATCACCGGCAGGAACAGCGACCAATTGTTGACTGCCCGCTTGCTAATAGGATGTGACGGGGCAAACTCACTGGTGACTAAACAGGCTGCCATGCGGCTACCCGACCATGCTATGTATTGCACTGCTGTAAGTGCCTATTACAGCGGCATAAAATGCGCTGAAAATACCAATGAATTTTTTCTGCTGAAGAATTATTTACCGGGATATTTCTGGATATTTCCTTTAGGAAACGGAGTTTTTAATGTTGGCTTCGGAATTATGGCCGCCGAGGCGTCTAAACGCAAATTAAAATTAAGGGAAATGCTGGACGTTATTATTGAAACTGAACCAGCCATAAAAACATTGTTTGCCGACGCTGTAAAAATATCAGAAACGCATGGCTTTGGCCTCCCGCTGGGTGGGAAGCAAATTCCTGTAAGTGGTGAAAACTATATGCTAGCCGGGGATGCCGCCTCTCTTATTGACCCCTTGCAGGGCCACGGAATTGATAAAGCGGTTTACAGCGGTATTGCAGCCGCCGGCCAGGCCGCACGGTGCTTTGAACACGATAATTTTAGTGCAGATTATATGCGCGGTTACGATGATGATGTATACGCAAAATATAATCCTGAATTAAAACGCAATTACCGCCTGATGCGCCTGCTGCACAGGCAACCCTGGCTGGCAAATGCAGCCGCCCGTTTGGCGGGTACCGGTGCAGTAAAAAAAATAATTGCAAAATGGTTTTAGATCATCCACCCCCTACCCGCGCTGGCGGGGGACATTGCACGTCGTACCCAATTTTAAGACGGACTGTTGTTAACAGCGCCCTCGGGCTAAAGCCACGGGGTTACTAAATGGCGGTAGAAAATAATCTCAACTTTCCCTGTATTTAATGAATACGGAGGGTTGATTTGATATTTTGTACGAATAACAGAAACGGGTGTACCCTTATTCAGTAACCCGTTGCTTTAGCTGCGGGGTAAATGAATTGCTCTTAACTTAACAACATTGCCGCTGGCGCAGAAACATTAAAGATTTAAACCTGTTGGGCGGCAGTTAGCGCTATTAATTTTCCGTCGGAATAAACGGGTACAATATCGGTTACATCAGCCTGTAGGCAAACGGGCAAATCATTGATGCCCAGTTTTTCAAACCGCTGCGCATGATTACAATTACGCAGGTACGCTTCCATATCCGGGGCGGCGGTTAAAAATAAATTGAGCGCAGCAATACAGGCGTCACTTTCCAGGTTAAAATATTGTTTAATGGTAAATAATACGGCTCCGGCAAACACGGTATCTTCCAGGTTAAATTTGTTTTTCCACCCTGCACATACCAGTATCACCGGCTTATTCCAGCCCACCAGCCAGTTGCATAACGCGCTGATATTGGCAAACGAGCCCATTAGTATTTTATCGGCATTTAGGCACTGGTGAAGGGTATACGTGCCATTGGTAGTAGTAATTACCACTGTTTTGCCATCAACCAATTCTTTTGAAAAACTTTCCGGGGAATTTCCCAGTGTAAATCCTTCCGCAGGAAGGCCGTTGCGTTCAGCGGCTACAATATGGTTACTGTTTAAATAGTGTTGCGCTTCTTCCACCGTTTCCACCGGT
>DASPJH010000240.1:0-6418 GCA_035628715.1 Bacteroidia bacterium | reverse complement strand
TGTGAAGGCAGCGATATTGCTTTAACAAGCACATCAATACTGCCTTCGGGTTCAGGAACATTTAACTGGGATTACAGCCACGGTACATCCGGTACGGGAGCTACCTCAGCAAAACAATACCCTGCACCCGGAATTTATAATGTAACCTTAACGGTTACTGATGCCAACGGTTGCCAGGCTTCTGTATCAAAATATGTTACCCAGGCGCCGCGTGCCATACCTGACTTTACTTTTACTCCCACCCAGTGTGATAACCGGGGGGTGAGCTTTACGAATACATCTACACCTCCGGCATTCGGAGCAACCGGTTATATATGGGATTTCAACGACGGTACAAAATCTGCAGCTTTTTCTGCCTCGCATGATTTCAACCAGTTTAAAACATACGATGTAAAACTGTTGGTTAAAACGGAGTTTGGATGTACTGATAGTATAATGAAAACAGTTTCATTGCGCGAGTCTCCCAAGGTTTCATTTACACACGGAGCACTTGTTTGTGGTAACAGGCCTGTAGACTTTACTAACAACACTACCGTACCTGCGGCAACTTCCAATACATATGCGTGGGATTTTGGGGACGGATTTACCTCTGGAACTGATAATCCAACTCACAATTTCCCTGCCCCCGGCAGTTATACTGTAGTATTAACAGCAACAAATTCAAACGGATGTGAAGGTGAGGCAGAAATGGCAGTGACTGTATTGGATAATCCCAATGCTGATTTTGAGGCCACCGAGGTTTGCGAGGGTATCGCAACTCAGTTTACCAATAACTCATACAGTTCAACCGGGCAGACTTTAGCTTATAACTGGGATTTAGGTAACACTATATCCTCGGGCGCCCGGGACACATCGTACACTTACGGTACTGACGGATCATACAATGTGCAACTGATTGTGACAGTTCCCGGCGGTTGCTCCGATACAATGATTAAATCGGTTGTTGTGCACCCTGTTCCGGTTGTGAATATCCTTATGGCCTCAAGGCTTAGCCGTGACGGTGCTTTTGACTTTACTGCGGATAATATTCCCAATGCTTCCTATTTCTGGTGGTTTAATGGCGAGGGTACTTCCCGTTCAAAAGATACCTCGGTGAAATTTATGATGGATGGGCGTAAGGTTATCAAACTGCTGGTTACCAGTGATAAAGGATGTATATCGTCAGATCAGGATACCTTGTTTGTAAACCGCCTGGGTATTAAGGATGCTGCTGGTGTAACTGGCAAAATAGCCGTATATCCTAACCCATCATCCGGCAACTTTACTATTGACCTGGCTTCTGTTTCTGAAGGTGAAATCAATGGCATGTCTGTTACCGATGTGCTGGGCCGCACCATTATCAGCAATGTTGCTGTGATTCCGGGTTCAGTTTCTGCAATTGATTTAAGCAGTGTTTCAGCAGGCATATACTACCTGAATGTAACAACTGCAAATGGAGTGAACAGTATTAAACTAAATGTAGTTAAGTAAGTCATTTACAGTTTTCTATTATTAAAGTCCCGGTAGTTATACTACTGGGACTTTTTTGTATAAAAACAAAAAGAATTGTTTGATTTATGTCAGATTTTTCGTTATTTACATTCTTAACCTAACTATGCTTTAATCCAATATAGCGGCTCCTGATTAAAACTAATTAGGTTGATTTTATTCTGAATCAAACTTAGCCTCTATGAAACAACTATACTTTTCACGTTTAAAATTTCTGCTTGCGCTCCTTTTACTGGTTGCCGGATTAATTCCTGCAAAATCACAATTAGCGTTAATCTCTGAAAAATTCAACGGATTTCCAGCTACACTCTGGGCCGGGCCTTTTAAAGGCTGGACCAGCGTGACGATTACAGGGGACACTGCTTTAGACCGCTGGACTTTTAATAATCCCATCAGCTATTCATTACCTACACCGCTAAGTCAGCCTGTTGCCATTCTTGATTCCTATAACAAAGGTATATTAGGTGGTGGGGTAAATAACGGTGCTCCTGAAGAAGTTGCGTTGGTTTCTCCCACTATTAGCACAGTTGGCGTTACTAATATGTCGTTTAAAATGACGCACCTTCTGGCAGTTTTTCAATTTGCCACGGCTTATGTTGAAGTGTCGACGAATGGTACGTCGTGGACAACCGTTTGGTCAAGTGCGGCACTGATGACCGTTCCTCAGGAGGTTAATGTAAATCTTAATACGTATATAAATGAACCTACTTTCAGCGTCAGGATGCGCTGGGCACAGCCCAACTTTGCCAACGGTAACGGCTATTGGGTAATAGACAATGTAATGTTGTACACTACGGTAAGCCAGGATGTGGGAGTTGCTGAAATTACCCAACCTGTTGATTTTTCATGTCCTAATGCATCACAGGCAGTATCGGTAAAAATCACCAATTACGGTACTACTGATGCAACTAACATTCCAGTAACTTTAAGCTATTCAGGTGCTGCTTCAGGCACCCTAAACACTACCATAGCATCGCTTACTGCAGGTGCATCAATAAATGTATTTACCAGCAACACTATAAATACAACCTCTGGTGGCACTATAAACTTTACTGCTTTTACAACCCTGGGCGGCGACCAGGCCGGCACCAATGATACTTTGTTGGCTTCAGTAACCACTGCGCCAAGTGCTACGGTTCCGGTTAACACACCTATCCAGCAATGCGGCGTAGGTCCGTCTACGCTCGTCGCTAATGCGCTGAGCACCGAAACCACTTTCTGGTATGAAGATAACTCCACAAATTCCATTCTTGGGGTAGGTAGCCCTTTTACAACGTCTTACTCGGTTAGCGGGTCAAGAAAATTTTATGCTGAAAACAGCCGTTTGCTGGCAAATAATATCACCACATACTTTACCGGTCCATATAGGTATAATGCATTGGGTACTAATGGATGTGCCGTTTTTATTAACCTGCAATGTAATAGCGACCTGTTTCTGGACAGTTTTGCCTGCTCATTTGCTTACAACGGACAATATATAGTTGATGTATATCATGTATCAGGTTCTTATGCAGGCTTTGAAAACAACAAAAGCGTTTGGACCCTACTGGGAACAGATACCGTTACCGCCACAGCACTAGGCTTACCAGTGTATGTAAACCCTAAAAAAATATTTCTTGCCGGAGCCGGCACAACTACAGGGTTTGCTTTTGTAAGCCGCCAGTTGCCGGGTGGTATCACTGGTCTTTCTGCATCACAGGCTTTTAAACTGGGTTCAGGAAGCTTTTCAAATGCTGATGCCACGCTTTCGGGTTCAACAATATCCAACGATGCGTTTAATGGTTCTGCAGGGGGGTATTTGTGGGACGGTATATTCTTTTACCGCAAGGCATGTAAAAGCCCCCGGGTTGGTATTGATGTAATAGTGAAACCAAGACCTGCCAATGTTGAATTTGTAAAAGGAAGTAAGTATAAAGGTATAATGAAATCAGGCGCATCAAACGACCCTGATGCGGTGAAAATTAATGATACCGTGACTTACTCTATACAAGCACCTAATGGGTATTCAAACAGTGATTATAATGTTAAATGGACTATTACCAACTTTGAGCTAAAAACGCTTGTGGGTGGTAATCCCGTTTTTGCACCCGGTGATTCTGCTACCACGCCCCCTTCCGGTTCGGCCAGTGCCGGTGTATGGTTCAGGCCAACAGGTAATCTCAATGAGATTTATATGATGAGCGTTACTGTAAAAGACCTCCTGAACGGTTGTGATACAGTAGTTAAAAGGCATATTTACATTGCCGATATCCCCCTCGCCGATTTTATACAATCTGATGGATGTTTTGGAACGCCTATTAACTTCAATAATACGTCTACATTAGGCATTGGTAGCTTAACTTATGAATGGTACTTTGGGGCAGGAGGTGCATTTTCAGACCTTGGGGCACCGTCATTTAACTATCCGGCACCGGGTGCCTACACTGTTAAGCTGATAGTAACTACGGATGTAGGATTTAAGGATTCAATTACTAAAACAATTAATATTTATGCCATACCGCAGGCAAAAATGGGAGTGGAAAACGCTTGTGAGGGAACTCCGGTTAAATTTACCGATAAATCCGTGCTGCCTGCCGGTACACCTGTATATGAGTGGAATTTTGGCGACGGTGGTACCAGCACATCAGGAATTTCAAATCATATTTATACCCAGCCTGGATTATACCCTGTATCACTTACAGTAACAGTAAATGGATGCTCAGATCACATTCAGGGTTATGCTACGCAGGCCCCGCGAGCTGTTCCTGATTTTACAGCCGGTATAGCACAATGCGATAACCTGGGGATACCGTTTACCAATACATCTACCCCCCCGTTGTTCGGCTCATGGGGTTCTAACTGGGATTTTGATGACGGTACTTTTGCCAGCGGTGAAAACCTTATCCATACCTTTAACCAGTTTAAAACATACAATGTAAAGCTGTTAATCATAACCGACCTGGGTTGCAAGGACAGCATTGTAAAAACGGTTACTCTTAAAGAGGCGCCCCAGGCGGCATTTACCACTACCGGTGTTTTGTGTACAGAAGATATGCTGGTATTCAATAACAATACAACTGTGCCGGCCGGATTTATTAATACCTATGAATGGGATTTCGGTGATGGTAACACTTCTGCTGCTGATAACCCGCAACGTCCTTATCTATCTCCCGGAACGTATAATGTTAAGCTAAAGGCCATCAGCAATAACGGTTGCGAAGATGAAATTATCAACGTGGTTACGGTTTCTGAAAAACCCTCGGCTGCATTTGAATCAAATAAAGTATGTCGCGGCTCTGAAACCGAGTTCTACAATAACTCTGTGGTCAGCGATGGAAACCTAACCTATACATGGGATTTAAGTAACGGTACAAGTACCGATACCAATCCTAAAACTGTTTATGCTACTGCCGGTAACTTTAATGTAGTTCTTATAGCATCGTCACCCAATGGTTGTAAAGACACAGTCGCCAACCAGGTAACTGTCTATGAGATTCCCTCAGCTACTTTTAATGCATTCTCTGCAAACCAGGGAGATGGCACCATAAATTTCACTACACCTGCTACGGGAGTATCCTACCTGTGGTTTTTTGGTGACGGTGGTACATCAACTATCCAAAGTCCCAGTTATAAATACAGCTTCCCCGGTAGTTGGAAAGTAACCTTAAGGGTCACTTCTACGGACGGGTGCCAGGACACTTCTTCAACAATGGTGCTGGTTAATCCTGTTTCTACAGGCGAACTGGATGCTAAAGGCATGGATGTGTATCCCAACCCATCATCTGGTAAATTTGCTGTGGACTTAAGCAATTATACAGGTTCGCCCATCCATAGCATGAGTGTTACAGATATACTGGGAAGAACTATTATCAGCTCCATTAAATTTCCTGCTGGTCAGGTGATGTTGAATCTTGAGGAACAGGCAGCAGGAGTGTATTACCTGAACATAGTAACGAGCGATAATACTTATAGCGTTAAACTGGTAATTGCCAAATAATAATAACCGTAATTAATTCACAATAAGGGCGGATAATATTTTTTATCTGCCCTTTTTATTGCTTTGGAATTTTATAAAATTGCTATCAGATTTCGATGAAAATTGCGGGAGTTATTGCATCTATTTGATTATAAACGTAATAATAATCAATCAACTGTCGGTTTTTTTAAATTATTTGTCGGTTTTTGTAAGTTCTACAGACCCAAAAAAGTCATTTTTTTGGTGAATGGCAGGATTTGCGCTAAATTTCACGCTTTAAATAAATAAACCTACCGCATATGAAAAAATTCTTTACTGCTTTAGTGTGGGCACTACTGTCTATTGTGCCCTTTGTATCCCGATCCCAGGTGTACTTTTTAAATGAAGATTTTTCTACAGCCACCGGATCAACACCTCCGGCCGGATGGACTAACAATACACTTTCAGGTGATCCTTCTTTTGATGTATGGGTATTTGATAACCCTGGTTTTAGGGATGCCTATGCTCCGATGAGCGATCCTGTTGCAATTTTTGATAGTGATTTATTTTCCAGTGGTGGTGGTGCTGAAGATGTAACCTTAGAGTCTCCGGCATTTAACACCACCGGCTATGCCACTATTACTCTTAAATTCGATCAGTACTTTGAAGAAGGCTTTGGAGGCAATGGAAGCGTGGAAGTTTGGGACGGCAGTTCATGGGATGTAGTATATTCCAATTCATTTTATACCGCCAATCCTGAAGAGCAGATTATTGACATTTCAGCACAGGCAGCCAATAAAACGGGTGTAAAAATCCGCTTTCGCTGGGAAGGCGATTACGCATGGTGGTGGATCATCGATAACGTACAGGTGTTATACAAATCAGATATAGAAGTTACTTCTGTCAAAATGAAAAATTCCGTTTGTGGAAGCAATAACGAGCAGGTTATTGTAACATTACGAAATAACAGCTATTCTTCCAAAACGAACATCCCGG
>DASPJH010000239.1:0-2872 GCA_035628715.1 Bacteroidia bacterium | reverse complement strand
AAAATAAATTCGGCGATTACGGTAGGTATTTATGGCAACGCTCACATGGCATAGATGACAGCCTGGTGGCAGAGTACCGTGAACGGAAATCCATCAGCACGGAAAACACCTTTCATACCGATACAACTGATATTGATTTTCTTGACCGCGTGCTGGCGGGAATGGTATCCGAACTAACATACGGTTTGCGGGGTGAGAACCTTATTTCAGGCAATGTAGCTGTTAAAATACGCTACAGTAATTTTGATACCCATACCCAGCAAACTGTAGTGGAGCACACCAGTGCAGACCACGTTTTACTGGAAAAGATACGGAGCCTTTTTGCCAAATTGTACCAAAAGGGACGCCCTGTGAGGCTTATAGGAGTGCGGCTGGGCAACCTGGTACACGGGCAGGGTCAGGTGAGCCTGTTTGAAAACTACGAACGCCGGAATTTATATACCGCCATGGATAAAATTAAAAACCGTTTTGGAGAAGGTGTAATTAAAACGGCAACGGAAATCGGATAAACAGTTTTACCATTCAATCAACTGGCGCTTAAAATAAAAGCCTCCTGAGGGCTGGTTAGTGGTTGCCAGCCATATTGCAGTATCAGCCCCGTCTTTTACATCTACAGAAGCGCCTGCGCCACCCATTTCGGTTTTAACCCACCCGGGATGCATACAGTAAACACCTACGCTGTTACGCAAATCGGCGGCTAAAGTAACAGTGAGGGCGTTTAATGCTGTTTTGGAGGTACGGTAAGCCAGGTGGGTTCCGCTCATGCCAGCCAGTTGGCCCATTATGCTGGATAAATTAATGATTTTTGCACCCTGAGATTTCTGTAAAAAAGGCAGCAGGGCTTTAATTACCATCAGCGGGCCAAAAAAATTAACATCAAAGGTTTTACGAACATCATCAATTTTCACGTTGAAAATATTGTCCCTGTTTAGCAAAACCCCGGCATTATTAATTAATACATCCACCGCCTCATATTTTCCTGACAACTCCGTGGCAAAATGTGTTATGCTGTTTTCATCAGTAGTATTCAGTATATAAAATTCCACATCCAGCCCTTCTGCCTGAAGAACTTCTGTGGCCGCACTTCCTTTATTTGCATCACGCGCTGTAAGCACCACCTTAAAGCCTTTTTGGGCCATTTGCCTGCATATTTCAAAACCGATTCCACGGTTTCCACCGGTAATTACTGCCAGTTTTTTCATAGTTTAAAATAATAATAGGATTATACCGCTTTTTGTTTCGAAACAAAATTTCGCTGCAGGTAACTAAAAGCAATAATAACTATGCCAGGGACAAATAAAGCGGCGGCAATACTGCGCGCTTGTTCATCCCAGCCAAAAAATTCGCCGGTCATCCAGGTAGCGTTGGCACATATCCAGAAACAAACCGCCACGTTGTGCCAAAATTCAAATCTATCGCCCCTTAGACTTTTTATTGTAATGTAAAATGCCAGGAATACGGTGGGAATAATCATAAAAATGCCGAGCTTCTTCCACTCCATAGCCCAGCAAAGGTCTTTAACCAGCCATAATACTATATGGTAATTCTCAAATTTACGCAGATTCAAATCCATGCGGCAAATATCACATTTACCGTTTATCATTCAACTTCAGGTATATTTTATAATCACCAATAATAATACTCTCAATGATAAGGCTCAATGAGCCAGTGCTGCCGATAGCTTTTGAAATTCGGTAGTATTTAGATGTTTTTCCAGCATTGCCATTACACTTTCGAAAAATGGTTGGGGAGCCATTTTTTTAAAACCACCCATAAATCCTGTATTTTCCTGGAAACTTTGTGCCGGCACTATATATTTAATCCAGAGTTTAAGCATCTCAGGCTCCATTTTGCCCATTATTTCCATACGGTGCCCAATCAGTTCCTCATCTGTAAAATGCAGCCATAACATCTGCTGGGTGTCCGTTTCTTCGCTGTGCATATGCAGCAGGTAATTGGAAATATATTGCGACAAGCTGCTGTAAAACTCAGAAGGGACAGTGGCAGAAACGGGACC
This sequence comes from Bacteroidia bacterium, assembly GCA_035628715.1. Taxonomy (GTDB): domain Bacteria; phylum Bacteroidota; class Bacteroidia; order UBA8524; family UBA8524; genus SB11. The sequence continues at coordinate 855 of DASPJH010000239.1, read as the reverse complement.
TTTATAAATTTTTTCCAGTTGATTTTCCAATTCCAGCTGGCGTGCTTCAATAGCCTCGTGGTCGGCCATGTTATCATGCGATGCACCGGGAGCTTTTGATTCAAGGTGCTTCAGCGTAACATTATTTTCATCATGGGCATGCACGGTGAGCATTTTAAAAACATCCTTACCTATATTATATAAGGTGTCGATTTCGGCACGGTTGGTATAATCGGTTTTCCCGGCATGGATTAATAGCTGCGAAAGCCCGTAGCGAAGGGCTTTGTGTGGAGCATCAAAAGATTTAATACGGTTAGTGTTTTGCATGCATCGAAAGTATTTAAAAAAATAACATTGCATTGAATATTTATTTCAATGGCGGCTATACTTTTAATAGGATTTCGGGTTAAATGGGCAACAAATTATCAATAAAAAATGTCACACCGCTACAGGCGCCTTAATTGCCGGGTGGGGGTTATAATTTTCCAGCGCGAAATCCTCGAACCTGAAATCGAAAATGGATCTCACATCGGGATTAAGTTTCATTATGGGGTAGGGGCGTGCATCGCGACTTAGCTGTAGTTCTACCTGCTCAAAATGGTTGTTGTATATATGGGCGTCGCCAAAAGTGTGTACAAAATCGCCTGGCTCAAAACCACACTCCTGTGCTATCATTAGTGTAAGCAGTGCATACGAGGCAATATTGAACGGTACCCCCAGGAAAATATCAGCGCTGCGCTGGTATAGCTGGCAGCTTAGCTTGTTGTCGGCCACATAAAACTGAAACAGCGCGTGGCAGGGCATCAGGGCCATTTTATCCAAATCGGCCACGTTCCAGGCACTCACTATCATACGGCGGCTGTCAGGGCTTTTCTT
>DASPJH010000238.1:0-7606 GCA_035628715.1 Bacteroidia bacterium | reverse complement strand
GTTTTTTGGTGCTGTATGCGTTGTATTTAATTCTTGATTCGTTTTTCATCTGGAAAAACACCCCTTACCCCATACAAATGGTGAAAATTTTTGGTATTTGTGCCAATATTGCAGCACTTGCTACCATGGTATGGTTATGGATTACAGGTAGCCTGGTGGTGTGATTTCCGATTAAAGTAATTGAACTTCTAAATCGTTCATACCTCGTATTAAACCGATTTTAGAATGGCGAAGAACCGATACGCTAACGAGAAAGATATTCCCAAAGCGAAAATTAATAAAGAGTCACTGCAAAAAGCTTCACGACTGTTTAACTATATGGAAGGAGACAAGGCTAAATTTGGGGTAGGCTTTGTTTTTCTTTTCTTTACCGCCGGAACAGCGCTGGCATTTCCTTATTTCCTTGGAAATTTAATTAAAGCCACAAGCCTTTCAAATGATGAAATTAATAATGCCGGATTGTTGTTGTTGGGCTTACTTTTAATTCAGGGTATTTCTTCCTATTTCAGGGTATATCTCTTTACTAAAGTTACAGAAAATATGCTTTCGCGTATTAGGGAGGCTGTATATAGTAACCTGATTAAGCAACCTATGAATTTTTTTACCCAGCGCAGGGTAGGGGAGCTTAACAGCCGGATTTCCGCTGACATATCTCAGATTCATGATACATTCACAACTAATCTCGCTGAATTAATACGGCAATTGATAATTATTGTAGGAGGTATTACTTTTCTTTTTTTCATGAACGCTCAGCTTGCGCTGGTGATGCTCGCTATAGTTCCGGTGGTGGCTGTGCTGGCGTTTATATTTGGCAGGTATGTGCGTAAATTTTCAAGAAATGTTCAGGATAAAATTGCTGATAGCAACACAATAGTTGAAGAAACTTTACAGGGAGTACAGAATGTTAAGGCATTTGCAAACGAATTTTATGAAATAATAAGGTATGGGAAAAGTGTTGATACCGTTAGAGAACTAGCAGTGAAGCTGGGCCGTGTAAGAGGGGCCTTTTATTCATTCATCATTACAATTATGATGGGTTCTCTTGTATTCCTTTTATGGTATTCTCTCAAGCAAATACATGCCGGCAATTTAAAAGCTGAAGAATTAGGAGCTTTTGCTTTGCTTACCATTTTCATTGCCGGATCTTTTGGTGGTATAATAGAGCAATACAGCCAGTTTCAGCGTGCTTTGGGAGCTACTGACCGGGTATTGGAGCTGCTGGATGAAAAACCGGAAGAAATTGACACTGAAATTGAAAAAATACCTTCTGAATTCAGGCTGGATGGAAGTGTCGAATTTATAAATGTGGGATTTAATTATCCTTCGAGGGTAGAGTTTGATGTGCTGAAAGATATCTCGTTGGCCGCCAAAGCAGGGGAGAGGATTGCTGTTGTAGGGCCCAGCGGGGCTGGGAAATCCACGCTGGTGAGCCTGTTGCTCAGGTTTTACGATCCACAGAAAGGAGAAATTCTGTTTGACGGAAAGCCATCTACCCGCATACCGCTTACTTACCTGCGCCGCCAGATGGCTATTGTGCCCCAGGATGTGTTTTTATTTGGGGGGACCATTAAGGAAAATATTTTGTATGGCAAGCACAACGCAACGGAGGCCGAGATTGTGGAAGCGGCCAAACGTGCCAATGCACATAATTTTATAATGAGTTTTCCCGAAGGGTACGAAACTGTTGTAGGCGAGCGGGGCGTTAAATTATCAGGTGGTCAGCGCCAGCGCATAGCCATTGCCCGCGCCGTGCTTAAAGACCCGGCGATATTGCTGCTGGACGAAGCCACCAGCTCGCTGGACAGTGAAAGTGAAAAACTGGTGCAGGAAGCCCTGGAAGAGTTGATGAAGGGCCGCACTTCGTTTATCATTGCCCACCGCCTCAGCACTATACGCAATGCGGATAAGATTATTGTAATAGACGGAGGAAAGGTAGTTGAAAGTGGCAATCACAATGAGCTTATTCAGCACGAAGGGTTGTATAAAAAACTTAGTGCTATGCAGTTCAGGGAAGAGGCGGTTTCCATTTAACAGTTATCATTTATTATTTACTATTAAGGAGCGGGTTAGGAGGAGCAATCCTTGTAAGATATTTAAAGTTAATCTGTTATGTAGTGTAGTGGAATTTTTGCACACTAATGTGAAAATCTTTACTCTGACCAGGGGACAACTCTTTATGAAAATGTCCTGTCTTTGTAAAAAACCGTAAGATTTATACCGGGTGCTATTTAGTTAAACTCTTGTTTTACATATGTAAACAACACTTTTACTAATCCACCCGTTTACTTTTGGCAGTTGATTTGGATTAAAAAGAACAAGGAGATACGGATATGAGAACTTTATTAACTTTAATTTTAATGGTTATGGCAGCAGTTGTGAATGCACAGAATGCGGTAGAACATGTAACAGCCAAAGCAGGCTTTTCGTTGGGCGATCATTTTAATCGCTTCAGCTGGATATATATTTCAGGTTTTGTAGTGCTTACCGGAGTATTTGTAGCTGGTTATATGATGGGCTGGGACAAAAAGCTATTCAAGTCCAAAAGCCGCGAAGACGTGCCTTTATTTATCTGATTAAACAGAGCAATTTAAGTATATTAACTTTTAAAGCCCCGCTTAAAAACCGGGGCTTTTTTATTGCTTTTTTCTTATAGCTTTGAAACAAATGAAGCAACTAACCTTACTTCTTACTTTTACTTTAGTTTTTATTTCCTGTAAAACCAATAAGAAAAATAAAGCTGATACCATACTGTTTAACGCTACCTTTTACACACTTAATGACAGCCTGCCCAAAACTGAAGCTATAGCGATTAAGGATGGAAAAATACTCGCGGCAGGATTAAAAACAGAGATTTTTAACGCTTATGAACCTACCGATACCCAAGATTTGAAGGGTGCTTTTGTATATCCGGGTTTTATTGATGGCCATGCGCATTTTTACGGACTGGGCGTGTTTACCAGCCGGGCCGACCTTACCGGCAGTCAAAGTTTTGACGAGGTATTACAACGTGTACAAAAATTTGCTGAAAGCAACAATGAGCCCTGGCTGCAGGGCCGAGGATGGGACCAGAACCTATGGGAAAATAAGCAGTTTCCTGATAAGGCACGTCTTGATAAGCTCTTCCCTGACAGGCCCGTATTACTAAAGCGGGTAGACGGGCATGCTGCCCTTGCCAACCAGGCGGCACTGGATTTGGCAGGCATTACTACTAAAACTGTTATTGTAGGTGGTAAAGTGGAAGTGAAAAAAGGTAAGCTAACAGGCATATTGGTTGATAATGCGGTGGACGAGTTGGAGAAAGCCATTCCGCTTCCTACGGATGCACAGGTAGAGGCTTACCTGCTGAAAGCACAGGATATCTGCCTGGCAAACGGGCTTACTACCGTTGTAGACGCCGGTTTGGAAAAACGTTATATTGACATTATCAAAAAGCTGCAGGACGAAGGCAAGCTGAAAATCAGGCTAAATGTAATGGTAAGCGCCGACTCAGCCGGGCTGGCGTATTACATTAAAAACGGCCCCATAAAAACTCCCCTGCTGAATGTTAGTGCATTTAAATTATACGGCGATGGTGCGCTTGGCTCACGAGGTGCCTGCCTGCTGGAGCCTTACCATGATGAGCCCTCCATGTACGGATTTTTACTGAGTACAACCCGCAAAAACTGGAAGAAATTGCGAGGCGGGTAGCAGCATCCGATTTCCAGTTGTGCACGCATGCTATTGGTGATTCAGCAGGGCGGTTTATGCTGGATATCTATGGAAAAGTATTGGGTGAAAACAATAACCGCCGTTGGCGGATTGAGCACGCCCAAGTAGTAGCAAAGGAAGATGTTGGCAAGTTTAAGCAATATGGCATTTTGCCCAGCATGCAGCCGACCCATGCCATGAGCGATATGAACTGGGCGGATGAGCGGTTAGGAAAGGAACGCCTCAAACAAGCGTATATGCTGAAAACCCTGATGCAACAAAACGGACTGATAATTTTGGGAACGGACATTCCGGTGGAAAGGGTGAATCCAATACGTACATTTTATACAGCCATTGAAAGGAGAGAGCCTTCTAAATGGATACTCAAAAGCTCAAAACTATATACTCCTGAAGAAGCAGCAAAAATGCCTTGGGCCTTCCAGCCTGAGAATCGCTTAAGTAGATTGGAGGCACTCAAAGGAATGACCGCTTGGGTTGCCTACGGCAGTTTTGAAGAGACGGAAAAAGGTACAATTGAACCAGGCAAATGGGCTGATTTTTACTGTTTTGGATGCCGACTTACTGAACGGCTCAATACTTTGGTTAGACAGTAACGACAACTATCATGAACCATTGGTTTTGGGCACCTGGATTGGGGGCAGAAAGGTTTTCGGAAAATAATGATAATATTTTGTAAACTTTTTATAAGTTGGTAAGTCTAAATTTAAATATTCAACTTATAAGAGTCATAGGCTTCAGAATATTTATTTTAAAAATCAAGCAAAAAGTTTTAACTTTCGTTGATAATTTGGATTTTATTTTTTAACCTTGTAGGGCATATATGATGAGAGGAATATAGTTATGAAAAAACACCACGAACCAGTACTCAACAAAGTTTTGTTGATTGATGATGCTGAGATTGACCGTACTATAAGTATGAAGATGATAGAAGCCGTGAACCTGGCCGGCGAAATTGTGGTGAAATCCAATATTCCTTCTGCGCTTGATTATATATACAAGCTTCTGGATCGCCAGGAGCCTTTGTTTGATGTAATTTTCCTGGACTTAAACCTTCCGCAATACAACGGTTTTCATTTCCTCCTCGAGCTTAAACAAGCCATGTATAAATATGAGGAACTGAAAAAAATACAGGTGGTTATTCTCTCTGCATACCTGGATAAGTACTCAGAAATGGCATTTAACAATTTTAGCTTTGTGGCTGACAGGTTAACCAAACCATTAAGTCCTGAAAAACTGGATGACCTTCTTACTAAACTGAAAGAGGCCGAACTTCACTAATCCTTTCTTTTCCTTATAACTGATATTCTCCCGTCGCGCTCAACGTATGCCTTGTCAATTTCATCCAATGATTCGGTATTACATTCCTTACGTACTCCTTCCATAAAGTCCCTTTCAGAAATCAGGCTCAGCCGCATATTTTTACGATTAAACTCTCCATTCTCATAAATAACCCTCGGGCTCCCTTTAGCTATTCTTCCGACACCTTTATAATCCAGGCTCAGCCACGCAAGTAAACGGTGCATAAGCGCCATTGCAAGAGCAGCACAAACCGTAGGTAAAAACGGTGAAGCGCCGACAACTGCACGACTGAGCACCCCGCCTATTAAAACAGCTACCACATTATCAAATGCAGACGCCATACCAAAGGACCTTCGGCCCGAGATGCGCAGTATGATCAGAGCAATTATAAAGATAACCACGGCGCGGGCGGTCATTTGCTCAATGTTCAGATGATCTGTTCCCCAGAATCGGTCAACCATAAACCATAATTGTATACTCTTTAAACAATCGAATGCGCTAACGGGATTTAGGTTCCGTAACCTACACAGCCCATGTACATTAACTTCCACAATAATTAACGTTCGGTAATGGACACTTTAATTTGGAAATGAACAACTTACAACGAAAGGAGCAATACTTGCAGGTAATCATAAAAATAGAAGTATTATGAAAACTCCAAAAGAAGAGAGAAAAGAGCAGGCTGAGAATTTCCCGGGGTATCCTCCCTATCCGCCAGCAGAGGATATTTACTCAGCTGCCAAAAAAGAGGAATTGGAAGAAAATGAAGGCGACCTGGATATAGAGGATACTCTCACCCAGGAAGATGAGTTTAATAAACTGGACGACGAACGCAGGGGGCTAATAAATCCTGAAATTGAAAATGACCTGGACAGCCAGATTTACGAAAGGGAACTTGACGGTGGAGAACTGGACATACCCGGAGCAGAACTGGATGACGACATGGAAGAACTGGGCAGCGAGGACGAGGAAAATAACTACTACAGCCTGGGTGGGGACAACCACGAAAGCCTGGAAGAAGATAACGAGCCTACGCGGTAGCTTAAAATATCCCCAAAAACTTTTTCCGTTTTGTGCGGGTAAGGCTTTTAAGGCTAATACTCTTACTGTAGCTGAAATAATCGGGGGAAATGGTTTCGGAAGCCGGTGATTTAATGTTCATTGCACCCTTAAACTCGCCGGTTTCATGTTTCGAAACCAGGCGCCCGGTTTTCTCTTCCAATACAATCACTCCGGAAACTTCCGCAGTTCCTGAATGAATAGTCTCAAGTCCCAGGGCTTTCATCCCGCTTTCGACGCCGTAATAAGGAGCCGGGCCGGATACGTACACCAGTTTAACACACTTCAGTCCCATCGTGTCCAGCCTTTCTTTAACTGTCCATTCCAATGGGTATTTATGGATAAGCTCAAAGCCCACATATTTCAGGGTGTCGGTTTCTTCTGTTTTCCACGCAGTGCTGTTGGCAGCGCCCGGCAACCGGTATACCAGCTGTTTAGACGTATTATAAAAGCATAAAATGTCTCTGGAGATTCCTATAGAGTTGGTGCGAAGCTCAACGGTGGGCCCTGCATAATTCCCCTGCCTGTCATACTGCAGGATGAGTTTTATCATCTGGCATTTTTGGTTGGAAGCAGTATCGGGCCGCCTCCCGGGACGTGTGAGGGAGTCGGAACGGCAAAAGCTGCTTACTATACAATCAGACTGAAAGTAATTTTTCTTGCGTTCCAGTACCTCCTGCGAAATTTCAAGCGTAGAGGTGGTAGTCATTTTCGCGGCTGCAGTATCAGGAGGTTGCATAACGCTATATAACTCAGTAATTTGAGCCGAATAAACCGCCTTAAAATCCTTGGAAGCTTCCAGCTTTTTGAGCGTAAACATCTGGGCATTGGCAGCGCCGGCAAAACAAATCAGTAGTAAAACAATCAGCCGCATCAGTCTTTCAAAAAAACAAAAAGTATAGTTTTAAACGTACCGTATAACCAAATATTACAGCCTAGCCGGTTTAAATGTTAGTTACCCGGTTTTTAGCCCGGCCTGCGTCTTTCTGGGCAGGCCTGAAACTACCAGGCTATACGAATGATCAATCCACTGCAATATAATCCTGTTTTCAATAGTTCCATCCATAGCAATGGTATTCCAGTGTTTTTTATTCATGTGATAACCGGGGGTAACGCTGGGATAGCGCTCCCTAAGCTCCACTGCCAGTTCAGGGTCGCACTTGAGATTAATGCTTTCAAAATTGGCTATATCACTCAGTGCAAACATTTTACCCGCTACCTTAAACACCAGCGTATTACTGTCAAACGGAAACTCCTCCGTTACGCCCGGTTTTGAAATGCAGTAAGACCTGTATTCTTCAATATCCATAGTTTACAGACTTTCATAAATCACTGCGCTGCCCTGGCCCACTCCAATGCACATGGTTGCCAGGCCGTATTTTGCCTTGCGTTTTTTCATTTCGTGCAGCAAAGTAGCGCTGATACGGGTACCGCTGCAACCCAGCGGGTGGCCTATGGCTATAGCTCCTCCATTCACATTCACTTTGGCAGGGTCAAGTCCTAAATCCCGTATGCAGGCCAGCGATTGTGAAGCAAACGC
>DASPJH010000237.1:0-5152 GCA_035628715.1 Bacteroidia bacterium | reverse complement strand
AATGTCGGCTATAAGTTCTTCCTCACCCAAGTCCTGCAATAGCTGTAAAATATATTGCCTGTTTAAATCAGCTATAACTACAGGTAGTGTGAGCTTCTTTTCTTTTTTCAGAATAGCCAACGCCTGTAAAAGCCCGTGTACGTTTTTTTTGGGCGCCGGATTACCCAGGAATAAAATGTAATTGACCGGTAATTTATATTTTTCGCGGAGAGCATTTAATTTAGCGGTATCTGTTATTTTTTTAAAATGTTCGCCAACGCCGTTGTATACAGTTACAACCTTTTCAGGTGACACGTTCAGCCGGTCAATTATTCGTTCCCGTTCGTATTCTGAAACAGTGCAGATCAGTTTACTTCTTTTAACGGCCAGTGGCACGTTCCACCGCCTGTAAAGATTGCCAACACGCTGGTACAGTGTGCCTTTATTAATTTCAATTTTTTCCAGGTAAATAATATCGTGCAGGGTGGTTATCAGTCGTGCAGGGGAGAAGATAGGAGCGGTATTGGCCGTGCAATGCAAAATATCAATTTTATGCTTTTTCACGGCGGAGGGAAGTACCCATTGCTCCCACAGGGGGTAGGGGCTTCCGTCCAGCTTAATTATTTTAAAATTATGCTTTTCGGAAATAACCTTATCGTCTTCATCCGGTTTTACAAATATGTAAAAATCATGAGGGGTATCAGCAGTCTGGAGAGCCTTTATCAGCTCCAGGGCAAATATGTCCATACCGTGCTTTTTTGTACGGAAAAGACGTTGCGCTTCGATACCAATTCTCATCTATTAATTCTTTTTTGTGCCGTGCGGGGTATGGATGAACTTTTTATTCGCTCCTTTTAACCTGAACAAATTAATGAAAAATATAAAAAAAGCCTGTGGCAGGGTAGCCATGGCTTTTAATGTTTCTTTTGTGTAGTATTTGCGGGGCACGCAAATGGCCAGGGTAAAGATGGTAAGCGCAAAAATAGTTATCCAGGCAGCGCCATACAGCTGAGGTGCAACCAGGTTTATAACAAGGGTTATTAAAAACAGGGAGCCCAGCAGCAAAACCCGGGGTATCAATGTTTGCTGGAATACTTTATCGGCGTAATCAAAATTTCCCCTGAATATACCCGTAGTGAATATTGTAAAAAAATATTTGCGCAGGTAAAATAACTGGGCCGATATCCAGCGGAGCTTTTGTTTCTGGTAAATCTCCGCTTCCTGCACTTTTTCATCGTACACATAGGCATCTTCCAGCCAATGGATACGTATTCTTCTTCGTATAACCAATACTTCCAGCTCTTTATCAAATCCACCTACGGCATTAATATCCTTCATTGTGTCTTTGAAGAACCGGAAGCCTACTGCCATGCCCGACCCTATTAATGCGCTGGAAAATCCAATAGCGGCGTGTCCTTTTCTGAAAATATGGTTGGCTATTTCTTCACTAATCCCGTCCAGTATAGCGTAAGATGAATCTGAGTTAAGTGCTACCCGGTGCGCCTGCAATATCTGCACATCCTTTACCAGGCGGTTGTTCAGTTTTTGCAGAAAATCTACCTCCATTACATTGTCTACATCCAGCAGTACCACGTAATCGTATCTTTCTTCAATTACTTCAAATGCTTTGTTGATTGATTTCGCTTTGGTGCTGTTCTCAAAAAAGACTTCAATAACATTAGCATTATATTGTTTCAGCTTTTCCAGTGTTTCCGGTTTAAAACTGTCTGCAATTACATAAATATCGTATAAGTGTTTGGGATATTTTTGCTTAAGGTTTTCAGTAACCGAATGTATAATTACATTGTCGCCTTTATATGCGGGAACCATTACGCAAAAGCGTATCTGCGGCTCGCGGTAAGGAAAGGTTTTCTTTTTACCCAACAATCCCGCTATCGCATAAAATAAATAAAAAAATACATTTAACGAGTATATTACCAGTAAAATTAAAACTATAATCTCAATTACTATCATTTCAAAATCTCGTTCGTGTGTATATTAAAATGCCGCAAATTCCACCATGCTGCCCTCATCAGGGGCAACACCATCTGCCAGTTGCGCTTTAATATAAATGTAACAAAGTTTTTAGGCACCGCAACAAAATAAAAAAATAAAACGCTCACCACCTTTGCTGCGCCTGAAAAATTTCTGCGGATAAACAGTAAGCGGTTACGGTTAAGGTAATAGGTTTTCATTGGGCTGTTCTTTCCGGTCGCCATACTTTCTTTATGGTATACCGTTGATGTACCTACATACCAAATCTCATAACCTGCCTTTTTTATCCGCTCGCAATAATCAATTTCTTCGTAATACAGGAAGTACAACTCGGCCATCAGACCTATCTCGTGAACCAACCTTGTTGGAAACATCATGGCAGCACCGTGGGCTATTTCTGTTTTCTCCACTGTATTGTACTGGCCGGTATCCTTTTCTTTCGAGCCCCTGGCAAAAGCACGGCCCGTGTATATGTTAAAGCCATAGCTGCCGGCGTACTGCAGAGTATTGGTAGCATAATGGTATACCAGCTTAGGACTTACGCAGCCGCAACGCGGGTTGTTTTCCAGCTGCGCCACCAGCGGCTCTAAAAACCCTTCCGGCACTTCTGTATCGTTATTTATTAAGAGGCAGTACTTTCCGGCAGCCTGTCTCAGAGCGAGGTTGTTTCCGCCAGCAAAACCAAGGTTTTTATCACTTTTAATAAGTTTCACCCAGGGATGGGTCTGCACAATAGTGTCAGGGCCTTCAGCGCTCGCATTATCCACTACAAACACCTCAACGGAGGGGTAGGATATTTTTTTGAGGGTATCCAGCAGGGCAATAGTGTGCACGGCGCCGTTATAATTAACCGTAATAATGCTTACGAGTGGCCTTGCTGTCACGTGAAATTTAAACTTTTAGCGGGCTGTGTGTGGGGATGCGGGGCAGCAGCATCCCATTTATCACACAAATAAAGGTATATTATAGTAAAGTACATAATTGTACCCGTGGGCAGCTGCCCAAAAATCTGGTTACCGTAGCTGGCCACCGCTACGCCAAAAAAGCCCGCCAGAAGGCCCATGCATTTCGTTCGCAGGTCATGGTCTTCCAGGAAAAACACCCTTTTAAAACCAATGTATAACATAATAAGCAGCTGGATAATATGCAGGATAAGCCCCACTATGCCAGTATCCACCCACACTTTCACATACCAACTATCGAGGGCCGTTTCGGCCAGCAGGGTGCCGGGCGTAAACCGCTGTCCCCAGCTGCCGCCTGAGCCAATGCCCCCTCCCAGCGGACGTGATGCCAGGTATGCTTTTAATATTTTTTGATTTTCCAGCCGCACCTGGAATGATTTATCATTTGGGTCGAGCGCTGTTCGCATGCGGGCTATCTGGTAGTTGCCCGACCCGATATTGGTATATTTCAGAAATACAAAACACAATGCAGCCACGGAAAGCCCAATGGTGAGCATTTTAAAATTTTTAATAAGGAAGAGGTACATAATGAACCCCCCGGCTATGATAAACAGTGGCCCCCGGCTGCCTGCAATGGCGTATCCCCAGAAATATACGGCGGCAAGAAACAGGTATATCATCCGCCTTTTAAGCGTGCGGGCCCCCATTGCCAATATTAATGTAAATAAACATACATGGGCCATGGCGGCCCCAAACTGGCCCGCGTCAGTATATATAGACCAGCTTCGCATTTTACCAAACAGCACATGTGTTTGTTTCCCTTCTGTGTCCAGCCAGTACTGTTCGCCTGATGTAAGACCAACGTATTGCTGTTTAAAACCCCAGAGCGCTACGAAGAATGACCACACCATCCATATACGGAGGAACTTGTTCATGTCCTCGCGCTTGTCAAACCATATAAAAATAAGGGGGGTAGCCAGCAGCCAGTACATAGAAAGCCCCCGAACGGCATAAAACCAGGCTTCTTTGCTACGGGCCTCGGGATTTATCAGTTCCAGCAAGCAGAATGCAAACCACCCGAATACCAGCCAGAAAACCGTGTTATTAATTTTTTTAAAATCGCTGCGTTTTGCCTTGAACAGTGTGCCTAAAAGCGTGACACCCAATATTACATCAATACTTAATCCGTAAGGGATATCACGGGGAAAAAACCGGGTAAGCCCTATTACAAAAAAGCTGCAATGCAGGTAGGCCAATATGCCTATACGCGGCCGGGCAATGCACAGGGCGGCAAACCCTATGGCAAAAGGGGCTGCAATAAGCAGGCCCACAAGGGGTACACCACCCTGTGTAATAAGCCATGCCAGCACCAGGGCAACTATGCCCAGCAATAATGCCCCCCCGATAAGGGTTACTATGCTATTGCCTTTTTCTGATGCCATTTTTGTAATGCTGTTTATTTACGGGTTATATTTTTTAAAGTATACCAACCAGCGGTTATAATGCCCTTTAGCGACAGTTTCATATGCTGGCTAAGAAAACAATACCCAAGCAATATGCCTGAGGCAAAGGTTATTACCGATACAAAAGCCACTGCTTCCACCGTTCCAAAATACTTAATAGCGATAATATCGCCCACCACATTCACTACCAACATAATAATCACCTTAAATAAGTTGATTTTTGGGCGATTTACTACATCCAACCCAATACCGCTGTAACGCTCCAGGGGAAGGAAAGCCGCGTATATAGCAAAAAAACGCAATACCCCGGCCGACTCCCTGAAACCTTCGCCGCCCAGCAATACCACCAGCGGCTCAGCAAATATAAAGCACAGCACTGCCACAGGTATAATGCCCAGCCAAAGCATACCTGCGCTTCGCTCAAACTCTGCTGTCAGCTCTTTGTCTTTGCCGCTTGTATGCAAACCCGCCAAGACAGGCAATCGGGTAATACTAATGGCTGATATAGGCATTTCAAACACTTGCATCAGCCGGGAGGGGACATTATATAATACTACGGCTGCGGGCCCCAGCATGATACCCAGCAGGTAGGTATCGCTGCTGCGAAGCAAGTTGGATACTACTAAGGTGAGCATACTGAATTTGCCAAAGCTGAAAAGCTCTTTTTTTTCTTCTTTACGGCTGGATTTCCAGTCGGTGATACGGCTCCAGCCAGCTATTAAAGTAACCACCGAAGTAGCCAGGTTGCAGATAACAAAAGCCCAGAAAATATAGCTGATGCCCATATCCAACCAGATATTGGCAACGTTAAAT
>DASPJH010000236.1:0-7078 GCA_035628715.1 Bacteroidia bacterium | reverse complement strand
GGTGAAGGATACACCTGCGTGGTTTTCAGGGTATCGGCAGTACAGCCGTTTACCGTTACCATGTAATGGATGGTGTCGGACCCGGTTAATGAAGGTATAAACGTATTACCTATAATATTTTTTCCTGTAAAAATACCGCCGGGAGTTGCAGGATGGAACACTACCGGGGGCTTACCTGCGCAATAGAAATTACTAACAGTTGTAAAATCCGGATTGGGACGGGCATAGACAATTACGGATGTTTCGGCGGTATCGCTGCACCCACCGTTTTCAACCACTATCAGTTTTGTTGCATAAGCGCCCGGGCCGTTAAACGTAATGCCGCTCAGGTGGTGGCCGTGCATCTCCCTTCCGTCGGGCAGATACCAGGCAGCGTCTCCGGAGGGGGTGTTGTTTATAAAATCAAAGCTGTGGCCGGTTATGCACTGGTCGGTATCATTTACTGAAATACTGGCTGTGGCTTGTGGCAAAACCTTAACAGCAAATGCTTTGACAGACTGTCCGGCAAGGGGGCAGCCATTGTCACGGGCAATTACAGTAAATATATAAGGTGTTTCCCGGGCATCCGATGGTTGGGTATTCCAGTAAAACCATGCACTATCAGAGTTTACGCCTCCGCCGGCAGTAGTAAAAGTAGCGCCCGAAATCCCGCCGTTCCATGAAATTTGGATGGAGTCACCTGCATCGGCGTCGTTTGCAGTTATTAAAATATCAAGCGGTGCACCAGCACACACATTTACCACATTGCCAGTAATAACCGGCGGTTTATTACCATCGCAGTTTATTACGCTCAATTGCATATCGCGCCGGGTTACACCCACTTTTTTATACGTGCTCACGTCCCAGCGCCATTCGGTTACTTCCAGCACCAATACGGTTACCTGGTTTACCAGTGTAGGACGGAAGGTTAGGTTACCCGTAAGACTGTCTAAATGGAACCCTCCCGGTAGCGGGGCATCAACATCCGGAAACCCCAGGAACATAAGCGGCCTGGTGGCTGAGTAAGGGCTAAGGTAAGTAAGCGGATCGTTTGCTCCTAATAACGGGTCTATTAACCGGTAAGTAAGAAGGTCGTTGTCAATGGTATCCAGCGCGCCATTATTAAATACAAAGTCGGTTCCTACGCAAACCATCGCAGCGGCAGGTGTGGTAAATACGGGTGAATTGTTGCATGCATCCTGGTCCAGGTATACGGTTGCTTTGGTATACAAGGGGAAATATTGGCTGGGGATAGCGGTAGTGAGCGAATTACGGCCGTCATCCTGCCAGCTAAAAGTGAAATCGGTGCAAACCGAGTCCCATATTAAGTCAATAGTGGCTTTGAAAGTGTATTCTTGTATACCGTATGGAAAGGAGCCGCCGGAACATGAGCTTGAAACATTGCACTTTTTGCCAACATTCGTAATATCCCTGAGCGAAATATAAGTAAGTGGGAAATAGCTTCTGCCCCGGGTACTGTTGCATATTACATCCAGAATCTGATCGTTAGTGGAAACGGGGATACCTTTACAATCGCGGTACACGATAAGAGTAACCTCATACTTGTATTTGCCAAGGCAACGGTAGGTAATATCACTGCCCATCAGGTGGCTAGCCAAGGCAGGGCGGGCTGCAAAAATGCAGGTAACCGCCAGCATGAGTTGTAATATGCCAAGCCTGGTAAATAACACGATAGGCAAGAGTTATACTATCAAAGATGCAATAACTTTGGAAAACGCTTGCTATGAACTACAGAAATAATAGAAGGACGAAAACCTGATTTGCCTGGATGACCGGGTTGGCAAAAAAGGGGCAATTGCCGGTGTTAAAATCAGTCAGCCTACAAAATAGTCTTAATAATATCCTCCGGTGTCAGTCCTTCCGCTTCGGCTTTGTAGTTTTTAACAATACGGTGGCGGAGGATGGGCTCGGCCACGGCCTGTACGTCTTCAATATCGGGCGAGTATTTGCCGCGGAACAGCGCATGGCACTTGGCGCCCATAACCAAAAACTGGCTGGCGCGGGGGCCTGCACCGTATTCCAGGTATTCTTTTACTTTCTCGCTGGCATTAGGCGATCCGGGGCGGGTTTTGGCGGCCAGTTTCACAGCATATTCCACTACATTATCGGTTACCGGAACTTTGCGCACCAGGTTCTGGAAATACTGCACCTCGGGGGCTGATATAATCTTTCCCGCCTTACCGTCGGTTTCTCCGGTGGTAGCTTTTACAATGTTAATTTCTTCTTCCAGGCTGGGATAATCCAGCACAATATTGAACATAAAACGGTCAAGCTGAGCTTCGGGAAGCGGATAAGTACCTTCCTGCTCAATAGGGTTTTGGGTAGCCAGTACAAAAAAGGGCCTGTCCAGCACATGTACCTGCCCTGCGGCAGTAACATTTTTTTCCTGCATAGCTTCCAGCAGGGCTGCCTGGGTTTTGGGCGGGGTGCGGTTTATCTCGTCGGCCAGGATGATATTGGCAAACAAAGGCCCGCGGATAAACTTAAAATGGCGGTCTTCACCCAAAATCTCGCTGCCGGTAATGTCGCTAGGCATTAAATCCGGCGTAAACTGGATGCGGTTGAAGCTAAGGTCCATTACATCGGCAATGGTTTTTACCAGCAGGGTTTTAGCAAGACCCGGAACACCCACCAGCAGGCAGTGCCCGTTGCAAAACATACTGATAAGAACGTTTTCAATCACCTTATCCTGGCCAACAATTACTTTATGAATTTCAGTTTCCAGGTTCTTGATAATGCCTGTAAAGGCATTGGCGGCTTCAACATCGTTTTTATAATCTACCATTTAGGCTTTTGTTCAGTTTGGTTGTTTAACAATTTCAATGGCCTGCGGTTTCCCGTTTTCAAAAAAACCCTAGTGCTTTATCACCCAATGTTGCAATACAGGGTGAGAAGCATACCGGTCGTTAATTTTAATGTAAAATTGCTTTTTATGCGTGCGTACCCACTCATCCAGTGCATCGGCCTTCTTTTTTTCAAGGGCCGCGTTCTGTATCCTCAGCCAGTCCTGCTCCAGGTTGGCAATGTGAGGTTCAGTTTCATCAATCAGGTAATACACTTTATAACCTTCTGTTTCATCAGGAAACGTAATGTACTTAGGGCCAAAATAATCACCTTTCTTCATTTGCCCTACCGCTTCAAAAACATCTTTTGGAAGTTCAGAAAGTGGCACGCGGGCATTGCCCATCTGGTCTGTAATACGGCCGCCGTTGGGAGCGGTTTGCTCATCATCGGAATATAACTTGGCAGCCAGTTCAAAAGTTATTTTGCCAGCCCTTACATTCTCCATAATAGTATCCAGGGTATAGCGGGCCAGCACAAGGTCGGAGGCAACTGTACGTGGCTTTTTAAGAATATGCCGCACATTCACTCTTTCGCCACGGCGCTCAATTAACTTCAGAATATGGTAACCGTAAAGAGTTTCAATAATGCGCGATACAGTATCAGGTTTAAGCTTAAAAGCCATAGCTTCAAACTCCGGCAATAATTGTCCCCTTCCCACAAACCCCAGTTCGCCGCCACGGGTTGCTGAACCACGGTCGTCTGATTCCAGCTGGGCTGTAATGGCAAAATCGGCGCCTTCCATTATGTCTTTGCGTATCTGCTCCAGTTTTTTATAAGCATACAGTTTTTCATCCTCGGTTACTTTGGGCTTACGCAATAGTTGCGCTACGGTAACCTCGGCGTCAATTAACGGAAGACTGTCTTTGGGAATAGAGTTATAGTAATTTCTTACCTCGGTAGGGGTAATTTTTATGTCTTTCAGAATGGTTTGCTGCATTTCCTGCACCATCATCTGCTGGTACATCTGGGCTTTTGTTTGCGCCTTAAACTCATCAATGGATTTACCGACGTATTTTTCAAAGTCATCTTCTCCGCCCGGAAACTGGCTGAGAATGTACATCATACGGCGGTCAATCTCTGAATTTACACGTTCCTCCGAAATAGTTATACTGTCCAGCTGTGCCTGGTACAGCAGTATTTTTTTAGCTATTAACGAGTTGAGAATGGTATACCGGTCTTCCTCGGTAAACACTATATCTTCGGTTCCGGCCTGTTCTTCCAGCAGGGCAAACTCTTTATCAATATCCGATTTCAAAATATAGTTATCGCCCACAATAGCCACAATTTCATCAATAATGCGGTTATCAGGCGGGGTTTGCGCCACCAAAGTGGCCACACCGGCAAGAAAAAGGAAGAGGACAGCTGCTATGCGCATTTTTATGTTGTTCAGCAGTTTAATATCGTTTGAGGGGTTCAAAGTAAATAAGTAAGAGTTAACTGTAATCAAAAATTATGCGGTTTTTTAAAAACTAACGACAAACGTATGCCGGATAGTTTTAAAAAGGTGACACCGCCGGGTAAATTTTTGCTGCTTACAGTATCCTGGCAAATTTACCGGGGGATAGTACTTAAGAAAGAGTCGAGTGTAGCCTGGTTCACTGTTACCGGGTACTTGCTCTTCAGTTCTTCAATCCATTGTTTCTCAAGCATGCCCTGGTATTCAGAGGTAATGGGCCCACGAATTTCAGAAAGGGTTTTGGGCTGCTCGGGCAATACTTCTTTTATTACCACAAAATAATGCTTGCCTTCTTTTTCTACTACGTATTTACCTTTCTTCCATTTAACACTGCTCAGCGCCGGGTGGTCGGCAGCCTGGAATTTACCAATCTTAATGGCGAGGCTTAACGGATCAATTTCATGCGCCATGCGTGATATCGTGGTGTCAGCATATTCTTTCTTCACCCATTTTTTTACGTTTTTGCAAACTTCTTCAGTTTTGCACTCGTAAATACGGGCTTCTACCCTTTGGCCCCACATAAAGCGGTGTTTGTTGGCTTCGTAATATTCTTTCAGCCCGGTAGTATCAGTAAGGCCTTTGTTCCATACTTTCTTCTCAGAAAGGTTGAATAACAGTATACCATCGTGGTATTCCTCCACCAGGTGGCGGTATTTTTCCTGTTTCTCGCCCAGGTGCTCAATTTCAAAATCCCAAACACTT
Organism: Bacteroidia bacterium; assembly: GCA_035628715.1. GTDB lineage: Bacteria > Bacteroidota > Bacteroidia > UBA8524 > UBA8524 > SB11. The sequence continues at coordinate 2,076 of DASPJH010000236.1, read as the reverse complement.
TGCTCTACGTAGCTGGTATATAGCTGGTCGATGGTATTCTGCAAGTCAGCGTTGGCAAGCGGTTGCTGGTTGGCTTCGATAAATTTAGAAAAATCTGAAATTTTGTAATCGGTATTCCTGAGCCTGAACAGCACTGCATCCTGGTACTGGCGTCCTTCCTCTTTCCAGGTGCCCTTTATTATGGATGTGTCGGCTATTTTCTCAGCAAAAATTTTGTATGCGTCCTTAAATTCAGTGAAATTATTCTCTTTTTTAATACGCTCAATAACAGCCAAACGGGTGATACCGTAGCGCTCATCGCGGGGATTGGATATTTTCTTTTTGATTTCAGTATACAGCGAATCTTTTGGCTTTAGCATTTCAATGTCGCCCCTTCTTAGCAAATGCCAGCCAATAGCTGTTTTTACAGGGTAGCTGATGCCGCCTTCATCCTTAATAGCATACAGGGCCTCACGCAGCTCTTCAGGAACCTGGCGGTTAGTGCTCTCAACCCAGCCTATTTCTCCGCCTTTGCTTTTGGTACCGAAATCTTCGCTGTATTCGGTTACCATAGCTTCAAAAGTAGATTTTCCTGTATTGATGGCTGCTGCGATAGAGTCCATTTTTTCTTTTGTGCGAAGAATCTGGTTATCGTCTGCATTTTGCGGAAGGCGGAGTAATATATGCGAGGCAAACCGTTTGCCGCGGGCCGGGCGTTTGTCCCATACTTTAATAATGTGGTAACCGTACTGAGTACGGAAAGGGCCTGATATATCGCCTACTTTGGTGCTGTAAGCGGCTCTTTCAAAAGGATAAATCATATCAAAAGCGGTGAAATATCCCAAATGGCCTTTGTTTACCAATGCCGACTGGTCTTCTGAATATTTTTTTGCAACTGAATCAAACGATTCAAGTTTCAGTTTATTTTTTAAATCTATGGCTTTGTTCCAGGCAGCCAGGGTGTCCTTGGGCAGGGCATCGGGACTGATAGCCACCATAATATGGCTTACTTTCACTTCCGATTGCATGTTCCTGTATGCTTCGTTAACAAGCATTTCGGTAGCCGAGGTATCCACCATATAGGGGGCGGCCAGCTGGCGGCGGTATTGCGCCATCTCGCTAACAAAGTCAGAAGCAGTGTCAAGGCCCATATCTTTGGCCTGCTGTACTTTCAGTTTAAAGTTAATAAAAAGGTTCAGGTAATACCGGGTAGTATCCTTGGTGATACTTTCCACGGGATTGTTTTTGTAAAACTGGCGGGTAAACTCATCCAGGTAGGCATTGTGGCTGCCATACGTAAACAATACATTTCTCTGGGCCTTACTGATGGTGATAAGGCCAGCAAACATAAGCACGGTAAAAAGAACTCTTTTCATTGCTGTTTATAGGATTTTCTTATAACTTTAAAATTAAAGGTAGCAAGTATACCAATTTTCGGTTAAACCAGCACATAGTAGCCGGTTTAAAGCTATTGACAGGACGAAAAATTTATGCAATCAGTTGATAGCAATTACAGATTCCACCTGTGGAACGGCTTTTTTAATGCCTTCTTCTATACCTGCTTTCATGGTCATATGGCTCATTTCGCAATTGCTGCAGGCTCCTAAAAGCCTCAGTGTAACGAATTTATCATCCTTAATTTCCACCAGCTCTACATTGCCTCCGTCAGCGCGAAGGAACGGGCGCATGGAATCAAGCACGTCTTCCACCTTTTTATATAGCTCTGAATTCATAACCAGCTTCAAAGTTAATCAATTTTTAAGCATTTACACCCGCTTTTGCAGCCGGAGCGTTCAAAATAGCCACCTGCCGGGCCACATTGGCTGCGGCCATGATGTACGCTTCGTGTAACGTCTTGTCTTTCTGCGCTAACGGAAGCCCTTCATCAGCAGCCTCGCGGATGGGTTGCGCCAGTGGTATCTCGCCTAAAAAGGGAATATTGTATTCTTTTGCCAGCTTTTGTCCGCCTCCCTGGCCAAAAATATAATACACCTTTCCGGGCTCACCGGGCGGGGTAAAGTAAGCCATGTTCTCTATTACACCTAAAACCGGCAGCGTAATTCCCTGTATTCCAAACATCCCTATGGCCTTGCGGGC
>DASPJH010000235.1:0-6672 GCA_035628715.1 Bacteroidia bacterium | reverse complement strand
AGCATTTTTTTAGCGGTGTTCCACCACATACCCCGCATATCAAAATCGGTTTCCGAAGAGTGTAAATGGTTACCCTTTTCGTCAAACATTTCCAGCGGAAAACTTGGGTTACCTGCAATGGCTGCGTAATATACCTTCCTGCCAGGGTCCCATGCCACCGCAACGCCGTTGGTGCCGCCGCTCTGCTTAAATTTCAGTACCAGGGTTTTCAAGGGGTTTTCCTCCACCTTCAACTTTTTGGTGCACGATACCGAGCACACCAGCAGTAAAACGAGCATTACTATGCCCTCTATCTTAAAATTCTTCATAGTATTAATGGTTTAGGTTTAATACAGCAAGGAGGCGAAAAGGTAAATGACGGAAGGCAGGTAAGCTGCAAGGCCGGAGGGTGCGGAAATTCGCGCCTACCATTGGGCGGATCAAGTGGCTTATAGCCTGAATTGTAATTTTGGTGACAAACAAAGTGCCCTAAGCCGGGTTTGAATTGTATCCAACTTACTTAGTACTATGAAATCCCTGAATTGGTTTGGCATATTCAGTTGCGCCCTGCTATTGGGCTGCGGTGGAAGCAATACACGGTCCAATGTGAAATCGCCAGGCGATGAAAAAACCGGCAAAGACAGGTTGCTGAACACCGGCGCCGATGTATTGCAGGATAAAACCCCACTGGCGCAGTTTACCGCCTACCTGGATGGTTTTCATTTTTACAACGGCAATATCAACGCCCAGATGGAAGCCCACCACTACGTGCACCAGCTGAATGAAGACGTGTACCAGGCCATCATATTTGACGGTAATGGGAAAGATGCCAAGATTATGGGTGTGGAATATATTATTACCGAAAAGTTGTTTAAAACCCTGGATGAAGAGGAGAAAAAGCTGTGGCACTCGCATCACCACGAAGTAAAATCAGGCGCGCTGGTGGCGCCGGGAATACCTGAAGTGGCTGAATATGAACTGATGGAAAAACTGGTATCTACTTACGGTAAAACCATTCATACCTGGCACACCGACCAGCAGCGCACGCTTCCGCTGGGCTCACCGATGGTTATGATGGGCTTCACCAAAGAAGGCCAGCTCAGGCAGGAACTGCTGGACGAACGCGACAAACGGTTTAACATCTCTACTGCCGAAAAGAAAAAGAACCGCGAGAATATACCTATGCCCCAGGTAGACCCCATGGCCAATGCCTGGGAAAAAGGGCATATACGGCAGTTTGTAATTACCAGCAAGCCAGATAGCGCTGTACACAAGCATTAACTTTTGTAATCGTCAATTTCCATCCCCTCATAGATTTTGCTATGGTATGGTAATGCCTAAAAAACTAGCTTTGCCCAAAACGTACACAATTGAAGATAGCACTGATAGGATACGGCAAAATGGGCAGGGCCATTGAGGATGAAGCGGTGAAGCGCGGGCATACCATTGTGTTGAGGGCCGACTCAAAAGGTGATTTTAAAGGCTCATTGCAGGGCGCAGATATAGCCATTGAGTTTACCCAGCCCGAAGCGGCCGTGAATAATATGTACGCCTGTTTTGATGCCGGAATACCCGTGGTGGTAGGCACCACAGGCTGGTATGAGCAGTACGAAACGGTAATGAATGCCTGCACTGAAAAAAACGGTACCCTGTTTACAGCTACCAACTACAGCATAGGCGTTAACCTGTTTTTTGCCGCTAACCGTTACCTGGCCAAGCTGATGGGCAACCATCCCAACTATAAAGCCAATATTATAGAAGTGCACCATAAACAAAAGCTGGATGCACCCAGCGGAACGGCCATTACCACGGCCGAACAGCTGATGGGCAGCCATACTGCTTATAAAACATGGGGATTGCAGGGAAGGGACCCTTTGAAGGAGGGCGTACTGCCTATACAAGCCATCCGTGAGGATGATGTGCCCGGCATACACGAGGTGTTTTACCGCAGCGAGATTGACGAGATAAGCCTAAGGCATTCGGCATTCAGCCGCAAAGGGTTTGCACAGGGTGCAGTGCTGGCCGCTGAATGGGTAGCGGGGAAAAAAGGTGTTTTTACCATGAGCGATTTGTTAAACTTTTAAAAAAGTAAGAAGAGAAAATAAATGACCGGTTTTATAATTTTCCTGGTACTTGTATTTGTTTGCCACCAGGTGGGCCTTTGGCTGATATTTAGAAAGGCGGGAGAAAACCCTGTATTATCATTAATACCCGTATATAATTATTATATACTTATAAAAATTTCCAACCGCCCGTGGTGGTGGGTTATACTGCTGTTTATACCCATAGTGCAGTTTATAACCAATTACAATATCCGTACGGATACTATTAAAAACTTTGGCAAGCTCAGGTTTATTGACGAGGTATTGGGTGTAATGTTCTTCTCATTTTACCTGGTTTACCTTGGCCTGGATAAAAACACCAAATACATTGGCCCCAGCCATACCGAAGAGTTTAAAAAGAAATACCCGGTGCGCAAAACCACCATTCGCGACTGGGCCGAAGCACTTTTCTTTGCAGCCGTGGTGGCTACACAGGTACGTGCTACTTATATAGAGGCATACACCATTCCCACGGCCTCTATGGAGCGCAGCTTATTAATAGGCGACTTTTTGTTTGTAAGCAAAACCCATTATGGGGTGCGTATACCCATGACCCCGGTGGCTTTTCCGTTTGCACACCATACCATGCCGTTGATTGGCGGCAAAGCGTACGTGGATTTTATTAAATTTCCTTATTACCGCCTGCCCGCACTGGAGAAGATTGAAAACAATGACATTGTGGTATTCAATTTTCCTGAAGGGGATACGGTTATATTAAGTAAGCAAAATGAAAGTTACTATGGAATTACTTACGAAAAGTATCTTGAAGTAAGAAGTAATCACAATGTTACTAACGAAACAGTTCGTAATAATTATTTAAGATCAAATCCTTATACGGTTCGCCCGCTGGATAAAATGGATAATTACATAAAAAGGTGCGTCGCGATTGCTGGGGATTCAATTGAAATAAGAAATTCTGTAGTATACATTAATGGCGAAGTTTTAAAAGAGCCTAATAATATGGCTCATCTCTATCAGTTACCGATAACTTCACCTTTAAATCCTCAAAATGCAACTGCCAAAAAAAGATTAACAAAACTTGAAGTATCCATTGACCCTAGCAATTTTAATTACTATAGAATAAGTAATGATTCTGCAGGTATTGTAATTAGCCTAACAAATGCGGCACATAATAGCTTAAAAGCCAGTGGAGCAATGGAAGGCGCTAAAAGACTGATTAGAGGTGCAGGAGATTGGGAACCATCAACTTTTCCCAGAAACTCAATGTTTAAATGGAACAAAGACAATTTTGGGCCGCTTTGGGTACCTAAGGAAGGGGCTACCATTACACTTACCAAAGAAAACTACCCGCTTTACGAACGTGCTATCCGCGTATATGAACACAATCCTGATTTCACCATCAGCGGCGATACGTTTATACTGAACGGCCAGCCGGTAACCACTTATACCTTTAAGCAGGACTATTACTTTATGATGGGTGATAACCGCGATAACTCGCTGGATTCACGCTTCTGGGGTTTTGTGCCGTTCGATCACGTGGTGGGCAAACCCGTATTTATCTGGCTGTCGCTGGATTACGAGCAAAAAAGCTTTTTCGACAAAATCCGCTGGAACAGGTTGTTCAGGGTGATAAAGTTTGATTGATTTAACCCCACAATTCCTTGTCAGCCTTCGGGTTCCGTTTTTCAACGCCTCAGGCTGACAAGGAATTTGTTAACCGCTGCCCCTTATTTCTTAACTAACGGCGCTGCGGAGCTGTATGCGAACCAATGTTTCGAACAGCAATGCTTAAAAGCCGGAAAATCATTTGTAAAAACTCTGTCGAAAAATTCAGTTTCGTACCGCAACTTCATGCTTTAAAGTATCTTTACTGAAACCTTATCGTTTGTTCCTGGTTTGCATCCCTTGAAATGAGAAACCTGAGACCTATACTGGCTATGCTGTGGCTGTGGGCGTTTTTTTGCTCCAGTGGCACTGCACAACGGGCCAATATGTGGTACTTTGGTAATTTTGCCGGTATTGATTTTAATGGTCCGCAGCCTGTGCCTGTTAAGGGCAGTCTTAATACCAATGAGGGATGTGCCGTAGTATGCGATGAAACAGGAAACTTATTGCTTTATACCGATGGAAAATGGATTTATGATGCTACACATACCGCTATCAATTCCGCAACAGTACTGAAAGGACATCCATCGTCTACACAGTCGGCTATTGTTGTTCCCCGGCCCGGGCACCCAACGCGTTTTTTCATTTTTACAGTTGACCAGCGGTATAGCGGATGTATAAACGGGATAAATTACAGCGAAGTAGATGCTGCCAACGGTGCGGTGACGCTTTTGAGCGCTAACAATAACCTGCTGGCATGCAGCCTGAGCACCGAAAAAATAACCGCAGTAGCCCATGCCAACGGTACCGATTACTGGGTTACCACGTTTATGGGAAACGGAGAGTTTGCTTCGTGGCTGGTGAAAAGTACCGGAGTGTATCCCTTGCCTGTAATCTCAACTGTAAAAGCTCAGCCTTGTATAACCAATAATGATGACAGGGTGGGCTATATGAAAATTTCACCCTCAGGAAAATACCTCGTACTGGGCAGAAGGGCTTCATCCTCTGTTAACGAAGCATTTTTGTTTGATAACAGCACGGGTATGGTAACCCAAAACCTGGGCATTTACCATACCGGCACTGTGTATGGCGTGGAGTTTTCATCCGATGAAAAATACTTTTATACAACTGAAAATTTTCGGAGGGTAGTACAGTACGACTGGGCGTTTAATAAAATTGTTATTCACGATGCTGCGCCAAATAGAGTAGGCGCACTGCAAATGGGACCTGACGGCAATATTTATGTTGCAAATGGCTACGAAAACCAAAATGAGGATTACATAGACCAAATTACTGATGTTAATACCTGGGGAGCCACTTACAAAAATAATTTTATTGCCCTGCTGCCAGGTTCACACTCACGGCTGGGATTGCCTGTTGTGGTAAGCTCCCTGCTGATTCCCCTCCAGGTTTCGGCAGATAAAATGATTCTTTGCCCGGGTGATACGTCTGTGTTAAGTGCAAAAGTGGCTGGCGTATACAGCGGTAATTACAATGTAAAATGGAGTGCCACAAACAGTTTGTGGACCGATACCGGGTTAACGGTAAAGGTGATTCCGCTGGTTAACACCACCTACAAAGCTATTCTTACCCTAAACGGCGTACCAAAGGGGGATACTCAAAAAGTAACTGTGACTTTGCTCACCCCACCGGCATTAACCCTCGGTAATGATACGGTAATTTGCACGGGACACAGCACCAGGTTAACAGCGAAAGTTTCAGGAACCGCATCTCCATTAAATAAGGTAAAATGGAATGACTTTCCCGGTGCCTGGATGGATTCGGGACTTCAGGTAAGTGTCAGTCCTGATACAACTACCACCTATACAGCCGTGCTGACGGGTGCATGTCTCCTAAAGCCAGACACCCAACGTGTAACCGTGGAAGTGCTGCCCCCGGCAACCCTCACTGTTGGTCCCGATACTACTATATGTATTGGTGAAACCGCGTTTCTGAGAGCATATCCCAAAAATGGAGGCGGATCGCAGCAAATAGTATGGATGCAGGTACAACCACCCAGCAGCTGGACAGATACACAGGTTGTTACCACTGTGGCTCCTGCCGCCACCAGCAGTTACAGGGTACGCTTTAAAGATTTTTGCAATATAAATTCTGACAGTGCTGAGGTTACGGTGACAGTGCGGCCGCCCCTGCATGTAACGGTTACGCCTGATACTACTATTTGTTATTTGGGAAGCACCTATTTAACGGCAGTGCCGCAGGGTGGCGATGCTAACCGGTATTCAGTTAGCTGGACTATAGTTCAGCCTGCTGGTTCATGGGCGGATACCGGTGTTACGGTAATGGTATCTCCTTCAGGAGCAACTACCTACCAGGCAACGGTTACCGATGGATGCACAAGCGTGCCGGGTAATGCCTCTGCCACAGTAACAACGCGCCCGCCATTGCAGGTGAGTGCTCATGTTCCCGGAAAAATATGTTTTAATGATACGGCTATCCTTACGGCTACTCCAACAGGCGGGTATAGCCCCGGGTATACTTTGGCATGGAGCCGGGCCGGTGGATGGACCTCCATCCTTAATCCGGCAAAAGATGCGCCGGATACATCGGTTACCTACACCGTTACACTGAACGATGGATGCAGCCCTACAGTACAGGATACAGTAACCATAACGGTACTTCCAATACCAAAGGCTGACCTGACGGCGTTTCCGCTGGAAGGTTGCCCCCCGTTAACAGTTACTTTTACCGACCGCTCAACTGATCACGACAGCCTTTTGAACAGATGGGATACTACATACAATGACCCAAAGGGTATTACCTCTTTTTCTCACACGTTTACATCCGGCGGCCCGGTAAAGGTTGGCCTGCAGGCGGTTAATGCATTAGGCTGTTCAGATTATATTGAAAATACATTTGTGTTGAAAGTATATGCCCCGCCCGTAGCCGGCTTTGCTGTAAAACCCGATATACGTGAGGCCGGTATGCCGGTACATCTTTATAACAGGAGCATGGGGGCAGCTTCTTATACATGGTACACAGGCGATGGGCATTCGTTTGCCCA
>DASPJH010000234.1:0-2451 GCA_035628715.1 Bacteroidia bacterium | reverse complement strand
CAAAAAATAAATCCGCCTGTTTCCGGCCTGTTTCGTTCAGCTCACTATCAACTCCGCTGCCCTGCACTATACCCATCCTGTTAAATTCCGTTTCGCCGTGCCGCACCAGGTAAATTGTTTTTTTAAATCCCATTAATGATTTTTGCCCCGCTTTTTTCTGTAAAAATAATACCTTACCCCCTAATACTGCAAATGTGATGAGTACAAAATATCCGCTGGATACCACTGCCACCCTTGAAAGCCTTAACAAATTAAACAAGGGCACTATGGGCGAACATATTGGTATTGAGTTTATTGAGCTGACTGAAGAATACCTGAAAGCCCGCATGCCGGTAGACCACCGCACCTGGCAGCCGCTGAAAATGCTGAACGGAGGCGCCAGCCTTGCATTGGCTGAAACATTGGGCAGCACGGCAGCCAATTTGACCATTGACCGTAAAGAATACGTGGCCCTGGGACTGGACATTAACGCCAACCACCTGAAAGCAGCAACTACCGGATATGTATATGGCACCGCCCGCCCTTACCACGTAGGCAAGAGCACGCAGGTGTGGGAAATACGCATTGAAGACGAAGAAGGTAACCTTACCTGTATTTGCCGCCTCACTATGTCGAATGTAAAGATTGATAATAATGCCAAGTACATCCGGCGGGTGGATATTTAATCCTGCGGAGCATAAAAGCAGGGGCGAAAGCTTTGTTTTGTGGCGGCTTCCTGGTATTGCCGGTATTCACTGTATAATTTGCAGCAGTCCTGAGTTATTCAGCGCTTCTTTAGTAACACGTAGCACCGGTTTTGTGGCAGCCCCTTTTGATGCGGATGGGAGTGATAAAGCGTTATTTTTCAGCGGAGAATATTATCTCAACCCTATTTTTGCTGACGGTTCAGTTAGTGACTTCTGGCTAAACAGTACTTCTGTTTTAATTGAAACCGCGGCCAACTATAAGCAAAATGTAGCCCTGTGCGTGGATGAAATTAAAAAGGGCAGCTTTAAAAAAGCGGTAATAGCACGAAATGAAAGCTGGGATATGCCCTTGGAATTTTCCCCGTTGAGATATTTTCAGCAGTTATGCACTGCCTATCCTGAAGCCTTCGTGTCACTGGTAAGCAGCCCCGAAACCGGTACGTGGACAGGCGCTACACCGGAAACTTTATTAGAGGTTACCCCGGAACATTTAAAAACGGTTGCCCTAGCCGGAACGCGGCTGAAGAGCAGCTCTTTGGCCTGGGGCGAAAAAGAAAGCGAAGAACAGGCCTGGGTATTGCGGTATATAACTGAATTATTAAAAAAAGAAGGTATTGATATTATTGATGTAACGGCCCGCACCGGCATATCCAACGGCCCGCTGGAACATTTATACAACGAAATTAAATTTAAGAAAACCGGGATTTCCAATAGCCAATTGGCAGCACGGGTTTTGCCTGCCCTCCACCCCACACCGGCGGTATGCGGGCTTCCGGCGGATAGTGCCAAACGGTTTATTTTAGAAAACGAAAAGTTTGCACGCAGTTACTACTCGGGGTACCTGGGGCCGGTGAACTCTAACGGAAACACCTCGCTTTTTGTAAACCTGCGCTGCATGCAAATAACGGAACAGGATTTGATACCATACGCCGGCGCCGGCATTACCATTGACTCAGACCCTGAAAAGGAGTTTATTGAAACCGGGAATAAAATGGCCAATTTGAGGAGGGTGCTTTAAAAAAGCTTTTAGTCCTTAGTTGCTGGCCTTTAGCTAAAAGCCAACAGCCAATGGCTAACAGCGAACTATAAACTATAAACCAATGATATTATACAACGTAACCGTAAACGTAGAAGGCAGCATACACGATGAATGGCTGCACTGGATGAAACAGGTGCATATACCGGAAGTGATGCAGACCGGCAAATTTTCAGACTATAAAATGTTTAAGATACTAAGCCGCCAGGAAGATGAAACCGGCGTAACGTACTGTATACAATACTTTGCCGCCACGATGGACGACTATTTTACCTACCAGACTGATTTTGCCCCTGCACTGCAGCGCAAAACCATGGATAAATACGGCGAAAACATTATGGCATTCAGAACATTGATGGAAATGGTGTGAGGTGGGTGTGTCCTTATTTGTTTGACTAAGGACCAACATAACCAAGGACTAACCACCTTTCATTAATTCCACCAGCTCCTTTTGAAGCTCTTGCCCATTGTCACGCAGGTACCAGTACTGAATGTCTTTTTTATAATCCACTTCTTCCGGTGAGCCTGCAGCACGCCAGTTCAGCATAATTTGCTGTACCGGTGCAGGGCGGGGGCCCCAGGTAAACAGTTCTTCCCTTGTTTTATCGGCCAGAGCAATTAATTTGGGTATTGAGCGGGAGCCATTGGTGAGGTAAGCATCCATTATCTCGGGGTTTTCATCGCGAAGCATTAGCAACAGCCGTATTTTTCCCCTGTTAAGCGCTTCCA
>DASPJH010000233.1:0-13229 GCA_035628715.1 Bacteroidia bacterium | reverse complement strand
TAAAAGGGCAAGCAGCGCCCATGATATCCTAAATAGCTTCATCTTTTATAGGTTAATTTTGAAACAATAATATTGCTGCCAAACAGCCTTTCCTTTTTGTATTTTTTAAGTTGCTTTAAAAGATATTTGAGCAGCGGTTTATTTATTTGAATATTAGGGTAAACCAGTGTATAGCCGTTATTTGAGACTGGCTTTAAGGTGAATCGTAACAAAGTAAATTCAATGCACTTTGCTGGTTCATCCCATAGGTATTTATACAATAGCGGACAAACTTGTCCGGTATTTAAATTATTTGTACTTTTGCGCTACATGTTCTCAAAAGCCTGTGAATACGGAATCCGCGCTGCTATCTATATAGCGCTCCGGTCAATTGAGGGCCAGCGTTCTAGCTTAAAAGATATTGCCATACAAATCAGCTCCCCGGAGGCATTTACAGCTAAAATCCTGCAACAGCTGGTGCGGAGCGGAATTATACAGTCAGCTAAAGGCCCGGCGGGTGGTTTTGAAATTCCTGCTGAACGGATGGAAGCCATACGGCTGAGCCATATAGTTGCTGCTATTGATGGTGACTCTATTTACAAAGGGTGCGGGCTGGGATTAAAAGAATGCTCGGAAAAAAAACCCTGCCCTATGCACCACCAATTTAAGGAAGTAAGGGAAGGACTCAGGAAAATGCTTGAAAACACCAGCATTTATGAACTATCGCAAGGGCTGAAAAACGGGCATAGCTTTTTAAGACATCAACAGGAGACAGTAAATGACTAAGGAAATTTTAACACTGGAAGGGATAAAGCTGCTGGTAGACACCTTTTACGGCAAAGTACGGGAAGATGATTTGCTGGCAGACATTTTTAATAATGTAATAAGGGATAACTGGCCGGTACACCTGGAAAAAATGTACAGTTTCTGGCAAACGGTATTGCTGGAGGAGCATACCTATTCAGGCGTTCCATTTGTTCCTCATGCGGTGCTACCCATTGGCAAAGAACATTTTGACCGCTGGCTGCAGCTGTTTCATGCCACCCTTGACGAGCTGTTTACCGGGCCCAAGGCAGAAGAAGCCCGGTGGAGAAGCATTAAAATGGCTGAAATGTTCCAGTTTAAGCTGGCTTATATCAAAGAAAACAACCTTAAACCTATTTTATAACTATGATGGAGAAAATAATTACGGACCAGGAAAATATTGTTGAGGAGATAAATGCCAAATATAAAAGCCTGGGCGAAAATCCGGATACCTACCTCAAGGGTTTAAAAAATGCCAGGCCCCTTAATTACTGGGACTATGTGGAAGTGGATACCCTTCTTTCGTTACAAAAGCCGAGAACGGATTTTAAGGACGAAGAGATTTTTATAATGTACCACCAGGTTATAGAACTGCTGCTAAAACTAACATTGCATGAAATTAAACAGGTATGCGGAAGTAATATGCCCCCGGAAGAGTTTCTTGTAAATAAGCTGAGCCGCATTTGCCGCTATACAGGCATGCTGATCAATTCATTCGATATTATGAGAGACGGTATGGATTATGGTGATTACAACACTTTCCGCACGGCGCTGGCCCCGGCAAGCGGCTTCCAGAGCGCGCAGTTCAGGTTTGTTGAAATTTACTGCACCCGCCTTGAAAACCTGCTAAATAACGAAGGGAAAAAGCGCTTGCCTAAGGATGCATCGGTGACAGAATATTTTGACCACATTTATTGGAAAGATGCCGGGCTGAACCGCGTGACCGGGAAGAAAACGCTAACCCTTACCCAGTTTGAGGAAAAATACCAAGACCAGTTTATTACGCTGGCTACAAAAATCAAAGGCAATACACTGGAAGAAAAGTTTCTCCAAATTGAAAACCCTTCGGATGAATTAAAAGACAAGCTGCGTGAGTTTGATCGGCTGTATAATGTAGAATGGCCCCTGGTGCACCTTAATACTGCCAAACACTACCTGGACAGTAAGGGAGAAAATAAGGCCGCCACAGGAGGCTCGGAATGGAAAAAATACCTTCATCCAAAATTCCAGCAGCGTAAGTTCTTTCCTTCGTTATGGACGGACGATGAAAAACAGCAGTGGGGCGGCAGCGGGGAAAATTTATGAAGCTTAAGAAAAGTACACCCATAAAACGGCATGAATCACTTCAGCCTTTGAGCCGGCAGCATCATACCAGCCTTTTGTTTTGCTGGAAAATACGCACAGGATTTAATAAAGATATTCCTGCCAACCGGATGAAAGCCTATGCAAACTGGTTTTTTCATGCTCATTTGAAGCCGCATTTTGAAGCAGAAGAAAAACACATTTTTCCATTGCTTGACAGCAATAACAAGCTGGTTAAAAAAGCATTGACCGAACACCGAAGGCTCACCCGCTTATTTAAAAGCACAGAAAACCCTGAAAAGGTTTTAGGGCAGATTGAAGAGGAACTGGACGCCCATATACGGTTTGAGGAGCGTGTTTTATTTAATGAGATACAAAAATGTACTTCTCCGGAAATATTAAATGAATTAGAGATGCTTCACAACACCCAGGAAACAAGAGAAACCACAAGCTGGACGGACGAATTTTGGGAAACCCCCTAATGGTTATAATAAATTAACAAATGAGAATTTTTTAACCAGGGTATCGTCCTTTATGCTGTTGCCCTTTGTCTGGTTGGAAATTCCATTGATTTCATCAACGGATAACACCTGGACATCGGTTGGCACGGGGATATATTCCCGGGTTTCAGAAGCTGCCTTTTTTACAGCTCCGGCTGCTTTTGTTGGTTTTGTGCTCTCCTCCCTGACGATGTATACCGTATCCAGTATTTCCACAGGGTTTAAAGAAACGCCCCGGGTAACATAAACAGTATCTGTTTTAACGGTAAATGACCCCTGCGAAGCTTGCCCCCCGTTCACTTTTAAAAATAATAATCCGCCCGTTATTACTAAAAGTACTGACGCAGCCTTCCACAGGGAAACCCTCATGGTCAACAGGTTAAATATCGGTTGCTTTTTACTGTATTTGTTATCAAAACGGCTCAGCAGCTCCTGCTTCCCTCTTTCCCGTGCTGTGCCTCTTTTGCTCACTGTTTTAATGGCCATAAAACCCTGGTGCAAATCATTATATTCCTCCAGTTCAAAATATAGCAGCACCTCTTTCTGCATGGCGGACTCCAGCTGTGCAAAGCTGAACTGCTGCAGCCAGTCAAAAATATAATCCGGGGTATTTTCAATATTATTTTTCATAACTGAATTCTTTTAAATGAGGGGGTACCTTTTTCAGCAGGTAATAAATGCCTGACTTAACAGACCCCTCGGGTATATTAATAATTGTTGCTATTTCTTTAATGCTCATTTCCTGTTCAAACCGCAGCACATAAATACTTTTTTCTTTATCGCTCAGCTCGTCCAAAAGGCTGGCTATCCGCTGTTTTAATAACTTATAATCAATTGCCTGGTTAATAACCGGGTCAATTTCATTCCTGCTCTTGTTTTCAAGCAGTATCCGGTTTCGGCTCTCTTCATCCCGAAGTGCATTTTTACACCTGTTTCCCGTTACTGTATACACCCACGTAGAGAACTTTTTATCCCCGTCAAACTGCTGCGGATTTTCAATAATTTTAATAAAAACATCCTGTACAATATCCTCGGCCTTTTGCTCCTCAACAAAGCGGCGGGCAAACCATACCAGCTTGTCAAAATACCGGTCGTACAGCAGTTCAAATGCAAGACGCCTGCCCTGGCAAACGTCTTGCATCAATTGCTCGTCGGTACTGTTTTTATTCGCTGTATTATTTTTTTTAAACAAAATATTACAGGCCTATGTGTTTTTTAACTTCCTGTTCTTTATTGCCTTCCTTTGCCACCACAAGCAGTTTGCTCTTTATCCATTCCATTTCTTGTGTATCCCCAGCAGTTTTATAATGGTCAAATAATTTTAGCATCGGTACTATGTAATTACAATTTATATGACTGACCATATCCGGAGAAATATCATGATAAAACGGTTTGTCAATATAATCAAGTGCATACACCTGCTCGAAATTACGTTTTAATAATGCTATATTATCAATAGACTGGTTATTATATTCCAGTGCTAACCCTGTAAGGTACAGATTTTCCTTTATTCCCTCAGAATACCCTGGATTTACAGTCAGTCCCACATATACCGGGTATTTCTTTTGATTGGCAGCAATATGTTTTACTATTTCTGTACGGAACTGCGCCGCGTTTTTACTTTCATCAGTATCTGTCTCCCATTTCCCAACACCCAGCTCCTTAAATATTTTATCCCGGTAATCTTCAATTCCCAATAAGCTCAGGTTAATTACGGTAACATCCCTGCGGGTGCCCTGCCCCTGTAATACCCACAAAGGATAGGTATCATTATCCCCCTCGGTAAGCAGTATGGCATTTTGTTTCAGGCCCCCTATTACATTGTAGTTATAATACATCATCCCTGCTGAGATAAGGCCTGCATCAAACAGTTTCCTGGAATATTCATGGCGGCGCTCCATGTTTCTTTCCAACTCTCCCCAAATAGCCACATAGTCAAGGTGTTCGGTCCTCCCTTCGCCCAGTTCTATGGTTTTTTCCAGGTGCTTTGTATAATCCTTTCCCAGCCCTTCGTGGGCCAGCCTGCAATAATGATACTCATACGTCCCGCGAATGCTTTTCTCCATGTCGTCCAGCAGCATTCCCACGCTTTTCCTTCGCTCATCATAAGGGCGCTCATCCGTTGTGTCGTTAAACAATAAATTGCGGTTTACCCGGTAGTAATTATACCATGCATTAGCATTTTTAGGTTCCTTATCTACTTCATTCTTCCATAATACAGCTTGTTCTTTGTAATACGAAAGTGGTTTACGGGTACGCGCAAAGCTGTATATCTGTTCCGGCTTCTGGCTAAAAGCAGCCGGTGCAGCAGTAATAATGATAAGTATTAACAGGAAACGTTTCATTTTTTAATAAATTTTAAGGTTATACCCCCGCAAGAAACTATTGGTTCAAAATTGAATGTAAAAATGTTTTACAATTCTTCTTAGCCCCTACTATTATTAATAGCATCTGCATATATTTGAATATCTATGGAGGGTAAACGCCCTGAACAGGATGAAAATGCCAGCCTTGTAACAGGGCTGCTTGAAGAAGCCTATGCCAGCCGGGTTAATAATCTGAAGAAGAGTATTGACCTGGCTGAACGCGCCCTTATTTTAAGCCGTAAAACAGGTGAAAAAGTGCTTGTTGGCAAAAGCCTCAATCAGCTGGCTCTTTTCAATATGATACGAGGCGAATATCCCCGTTCAGCAATGATGAGCGAGGAGGCGCTGAAGTATTTTGAAGGCACAGGAGATGAAAAAGGAATAGCAGAGGCAAAATACAATATTGCAGGTATTTATTATAAAACGGATAATTATCACTTGGGCCTGGTTTACCTGATAGATTGCCTGGCCATTTACCGGAAATATAATGATTATCATAACCAGTCGAGGGTTTATAAATCGCTGGGAACTATTTATGAATATTTCGGCGACCTTAAAAACGCAGTTAAATCCTATCGAAATGCCGTGAGCACCGCCCGACTGGCTGGCGACCTAAACCTGGAATCTAACGCATACAACCCCCTTTCGGGCATTTTCCTGAAGCTGGGCAAAGTGGAAAAAGCACGGAAAATGATTGAAAAAGCCATTGCTATGAAAACCTCTACACAGGATACAAGAGGGATGGCCTTTTCATTGTACGGCAGGGCGAAGGTGTTTGCAAAAACTAAAAATTTTGAAGAAGCGGAAAGAGACTTTAATGCTTCAATTGCTATACACCGGGATATGGGCGAGCGGTTGGGAATAGGCATGGCCTATCACAAACTGGGCGTTTTGTACGCTGAAAGAGGCTGGACAAAAATGGCTAAGGACGCTGTTAAAAAAGGCCTTGAATTAAGCCATTTATATAATGTTGTAATAATAAAATTTAAATGTAATTATTTATTATATAAGATTTATAAGGAGGAAGGGGATACGGTTAAGGCACTGGCCTACCTTGAACAATATTTGAAAGAAAAAGAAGCAGTAATTAATACCCAAACCTTAAAGGTTATTGAAAATTACGAGCTTATTGCCAAAATGGAATCGCTGGAAAAAGAAGCGAGAGTGCAGCGGGAAAAGGCAGAAATTATTGAAAAGAAAAACCGCGCTGAAGAATCGGCCCGTATACGCCAGGAGTTCCTGTCTACAATGAGCCACGAGATACGTACGCCTCTAAATGCGGTAATCACTATTACCTCTCTTTTGAAAGAAAAATCAGATGTAGAGGAACAGCATTTGCTCAATTCGCTGCAGTTTGCTTCCAACAACCTTTTACTGCTGATTAATGATATACTTGACTTTACAAAACTTGACAGCGGAAAAGTTGCCCTTGAGTTACGATCTGCCAGCCTGAGGGCATTGCTGGAGGGCATAAGAAGTACCTACGAAAGCATGGCCAGGGAAAAGGGTGTTGCGCTAAAACTGGAAATTGATGCTGCCTGTTTCGATTATTATGCCTTGGATAGCATTAAATTATCGCAAATACTGGGCAACCTGATCAGTAATGCTATAAAATTTACCGAGGACGGCGCAGTAACCCTGGCGGTAGATAAGTTATCAGGCGATGAAAATAAAGACTCGCTGCTGTTTAAAGTAACCGATACCGGTGTTGGAATACCCCGCCATAATTTTGAAGAAATTTTTGAAACGTTCTCGCAGCCAAAATCCATTACAACCCGCAAGCATGGCGGATCGGGGTTAGGACTGGCAATAGTAAAAAAGCTGGCCGAACTTTATGGCAGTGTAATTACTGTTGAAAGCGAAGTAGGGGAAGGCTCGGCATTCTCGTTTGAATTAACGTTAAAAAAATCGAAAATCCCGGCCAAAGCTCCTGAAACGCGGTCCGACAAATTAACCGGAAAAACAGTGTTACTGGCTGAAGACAACAAAGTAAACGCCATGGTAGCCATTAAGCTGCTGACGAACTGGGGAATGAGCGCCGAGTTAGCTGAAAACGGAGAAAAAGCCATTGAAAAGGCTCAAAGCAGGACGTTTGATTATATACTGATGGATATACATATGCCTGATATGAATGGTTTTGATGCTACTGTTCAGATCCGTAGCAATCCAAATCCCAACCAGGCTACTCCTATTTTTGCCCTTACTGCCGATATTACTGCTGAAAATCAGGAAGAA
Organism: Bacteroidia bacterium; assembly: GCA_035628715.1. Classification (GTDB taxonomy): domain Bacteria; phylum Bacteroidota; class Bacteroidia; order UBA8524; family UBA8524; genus SB11. The sequence continues at coordinate 6,043 of DASPJH010000233.1, read as the reverse complement.
TACACCGGGTATTTTAATGGTTTTTTAAGAAAGCCTATTGAGATTGATAAGTTGTATGAGGCTTTGGTTATAGCCGGCAGAAACGATTAACGGTTACCTGCCGCTGCTTCGGGCAGGTAAATATTAAATGTGGCGCCTTTGCCGGGGTTGCCAACTCCGGTAATAGCTCCGCCATGGTTTTGCACTATTTTTTTGCAGATTGCCAGCCCTATGCCTGTTCCGCTGTATTCTTCGCGGTTATGCAGGCGCTGGAAAAGTTCAAAAATTTTATTTGAATATTGTTGTTCAAAACCAATCCCATTGTCGGATATCGTTATATGGTTATATGTTTTTCCTTTATCGTTAATTTCCTGTCCGTCTGTTTTCTCATACGAAATGTCGATTACCAGGGGAGTATCCTTCCGGCTATATTTTATACTGTTGCCAATGATGTTGGAAAACAGCTGAGACATTTGCAGCGGTATCCCGCTTATTACCGGTAGTTTTCCTATGTTTACAGTAGCCTCTTTTTCTTCCAGCATTTCCTGCTGGTTTTCGCAAACTTCTCTAACTACCTGGTTCAAATCCACCTCTTCTACTACCGCAGTGGAGTTATTAGAGCGTGAGTACTCCAGCAAATCGTTTATAAGGGCCTGCATTCTTTCGGTCGCATCAGTGATTCTTCCAAAGTAGTCTTTACCTTTATCCGAAAGGCTTTCTGTGTTTACTATCCGGCCGGCAAATGTTTTTATTTTCCGCAGGGGTTCCTGTAAGTCATGGCTGGCCACATAACTAAACGATTCCATTTCCTTATAGGTTTCCTGTAGTTCCTGGTTCCTTATTTCCAGTTGCCTCGAGTATTCCTGTATACGGTCTTCGGCGGCTTTTTTAAACGTAAGGTCACGGGTTACTTTAGTAAATCCCACCACTTTTCCATTACTGCCATGCAGGGCTGTTATCACCACGCTTCCCCAAAAAAGCTGACCGTTCTTTTTCACCCTCCAGCCTTCGTGGTATGCTCTTCCTTCCCTTCTGGCCTGTTCCAGCAAGGTTTCGGGCAGGTGTATTTCCCTGTCATTTTGCGTATAAAACTCTCTTATATGTTTGCCTACAATTTCATTGGCCCTATACCCTTTAATTTTCTCAGCACCCAGGTTCCAGTTTTCTATTATGCCATCAGGGCTCAGTAATATTATTGCGTAGTCCTGCACTTCCTCTATCATTTTATGATAGCGCTGCTCACCCAGCAGTATTTGTTCGCTTTTCTCCTGTAGCTGGGTTACATCCTGCACCGTTCCCACCATTTTTATAGCCTTTCCATCAGGGCCGGGCGTAACTTCACCTATCGCCCTTAGTGTTTTCTGTTTCCCGCTTGGCAATATTATCCGGTATAAAAAGTCATGAGGCTTTAGCGTTTCTCTTGACATTCTTATCTGCTCGTCTACTCTTTCGCGATCATCCGGGTGATTAAATGTGGTTACTTCATAATTATAATTTACTACTTCTTTAGGTTCCAGCTCATATATTTTAAATAACTCCTCGCTCCAAACCATTTTGTCTTGCTGAATATCCCAAACCCAATTACCTATTTTGGCTATGGACTGGGTGCGTTTGTTAACATGCTGCTGAATTTCAAACAGCACTTTGAGGCATTCCAGGTTAAGTATGGTAATAAATTGCTCAGCCTCAGATAATATTTGCAGTAATTTTTTGGCAGAGGTAGTATAGCCGGATAAAAACTCTCTAAACGTTTCTGAACGAACCTGGCTTACAAGCAACACATCATCCGTAACCACTTGGTTTCTTGATATAACCGGCATCAGATTATTGGCAAACTGGCTCAGCGATTCTTCTATAAAGCCTTTGGCGTCGTTCCTTTTAAGGTAATCGAGCATTTTTTGTATGCCCTGAATACCTATTTCTATTAGTTGGTCTTCGGATAATTTGTCAAAATATTTTAATAGCGGTATCTCCAGCTTGCGGGAAAGGTGCAGCTGGAATATGGACATATCAGTAAGCTTATTATCAGACAAGTATGCCGCATAATCCGGCAAATATTTAAAGTCCAGCCTATTAAGCAATTCCTGACCGCTTTTCTGTTTGCTTTCTACCAACATTTATCTCAGGAAACTTAGCTATAACAGGATATAAACCTGTTTTTTGTTTAAAAAATAACGTAACCGTATGAACAGTTTAAAAACAACAAAGTTTGCTCAATCGCAAAGATTATTGTTTTAAGCTGAAAATCAACCACTAAAATTTTGAGCTTTTATGTTTTTTACTCCTTTTCCGTTATTTTCTTTCTGAGCAGCTTCTGGCTTGCTGGCTATTGCAGTATTCCCAGGCTTCTCACTTTTCTGCTCGTCAGTATAATCAGTAGAAAAAGCAGGGTCGGTGTAAAAACGCATTCCCAGGCTTTCCAAAAATTTTCTCCGGCTAAAGGTATCAAACTCTTTAAAGTTATTTTGCTTAATCATAATATTAAAACTGGCAGGTTAACATTTTAAATCAATGCAGGTGCCATAATAAAAGTCCCTGTGGTTTCTGTATTTCCGCAATGGCTTCAGTTCCCTTTGTTTCGCCCATGCCCCAGTCCTGAGTAGGCTCCTCCCCATAAAATTCTGTGTTCATCATCTTTAAAACAAAATAGTAGCCTGATTGCCACATCCAATAAAACGGTGGCATGCATTTCCCTTTTAAAAGAATTATCCAACACATTAAACCCTATTAATTATGTTTTATCACGTAAAAGATTTACAATTCAACGCACGGGTATCTAAGCCCGACCCCAGGTTTGCAAGAATACTGCTTGATCAGTTTGGGGGACCTAACGGTGAGCTAAAAGCCGCTATGCAGTACTTTGTGCAGGCGTTTGGCTGCAGGCAGGCTTTTCCAAAAGAATACGACATGCTTATGGATATTGCCACCGAGGAATTTAGCCACCTGGAAATTGTGGGAGCCACCATACAGATGCTGCTGAATGGTGTGAGCGGCCAGTTAAAGGACATCTCATCCGAATCGGAAATTATGCAGTTACTGAACGGAAATGCTGCAAAAGAAAACGTGGTGCATGAGGCTATGACCAACCCACAGTTTTTGATTGAAAGCGGGGGCACGCCCACACTTACTGACAGTAATGGAAATCCCTGGACTTCTGCGTATGTTAACGCAAATGGTGACCTGACGGTAGACCTGCGCTCTAACATTGCAGCAGAATCAAGAGCGAAAATTGTGTATGAATATCTTATGCAGTTTACCGACGACGCATACGTAAAAGAAACACTTAGTTTTTTAATGACGCGGGAGATTGCGCACTTCCAGATGTTTGAAGCGGCGCTGCAGAATATTCCTCAAAACTTCCCTCCCGGCGTATTGCAGGGCGACCCCCGGTACAGCAATAAATATTTTAATATGTCAATGGGCACACCTGTTCAGGGACCATGGAATTCGGGCTCATCAACGCAGTTAAATGAAAGCTGGGGTATGATAGAAGATCCCATTGATCATATTATAGAAACAAACGGTTTGCTTGATGAGGAGATTGAAGGAACTACCCGCACGGTTGAAAGTGCTGACGAAAAATCGGAAGAACTGAGCCGGATGAGAAGCAAACAAATAAAAAATGCCATTCCTCACCCTGAAAATCAGTGGAGCAGATACACGCGGGAAGAAGGTAATTGAAACCATTAAAATTTTTAACTATATGAAAGTAATAAGCACCAAGGTTCACGGAGTTTTGGATTATGCTGTGTCGCTGCTTCTGATAGCGTCGCCATGGCTTGTGGGGTATTACCGGGGAGGAACAGAAACCTGGGTAGCCATTATTATTGGGCTGGCATCAATAGCATACAGCCTTATTACCGATTATGAGCTGGGCGCAACCAAGGCGTTGTCCATGTCTCTACATTTAAGCCTCGATTTTTTCGGCGGCTTGTTTTTAATGCTCAGCCCGTGGTTACTTGGGTTTTACAATCACATTTTTGAGCCGCACCTGCTACTGGGCTTATTTATGCTTACAGTAGTTGCGTTTTCAAAAAGCAAGGTAAAGCGCCAGGTAAAAGTTCAACGGACCGGGGCAATCCGCCACGCTCATTCCTGAAGGGAAAAACCGTAGCGTTTTTTGCCTTCTGAAAATAAAAAATGCAGTGCAAAAGTTAGTAAAAACTATGCACTGCATTTTGCGTTTTTAAACGCTTTTAATTTTTTTATCTCCGCTTGAAGAGACTGCCGCCCAGTATAATAACCAGGAGAAATAGCACGATAAATATGAAAAATAAAACCTTTGCAATAGCGGCTGCACCTGAAGCAATATCAGTAAAACCGAAAATAGCAGCCACAATGGCAATAACAAAGAAAATAACCGCCCATTTAAGCATAATTTAATTAATTAGGTATAACAATAAGAAGCCGAAGCGTATAATGCTTCCGTATTTCTGTTTTCAAACAGTATGCCTGCTGTTTAAACCTTTATATTTACACGTTTGCATTAACCGCCGGGTTGATTTTCAATGAGTATTTAACTCCACGCAACGCGATAATTTTACCCAATAAGAAAGGGTTTAACCGGTTCTGTTTTTATAAACAGCATATAGATATGCTCTTACACCGGTGGAATTATTCTTGTTTACCCTAAAACAAATACTATAATTTTATGAAGAATGTGATAAATGGGGAAATAAAGCAATTGCTTTCACAAAAAGGTCCGGGCTGCATATCGGTAACTCTCCCGATGCAAAAGCTGCCCTCTGATGGAAAACAAAATAGTATTACCATCGATAATACACTTAATAATATACTTACTTTAATAGAGGCACAGTACCAGCCCCCGGTAAGCAACCAACTGGCTACCGCCGTGGTTGAAATGCGAAAAAATGTCAGCCTTTCAAAAGGTTTGGAAGGCGTTGGGTTTTTTATCTCTCCCACCATGACTAAAATGGTGGAGTTTCCTTTTCCCGTCCAGGAAAAAGTATCACTGGGAGATTCTTTTGTGATACGGGATGTGGTTTACAAGTATTCACACCTTCAGGATTACCTGCTGCTGATGCTGAATACAGGAACCGTACATTTAAAACGGGGAAGTGGCGATACACTGGAAGAAATATCTGATGGTAACTTTCCTGCCGCATTCTCTGATAATTATGAATATAACAGCCCCGGCCAGGCTAACGCACCTACCGTAGGCACCCACATGGCTGAAAAGGATAAATCCGTAATGCAGCAAATACGCACCCAGGACTTTTTTAAATCCATAGATGATAAGCTAAACGGCTATCTTCTTAATAATATTCCCCTGGTTGTAGCCGGCGTAAATAAAAACCTGGGCTATTTTGAAAAACTTACCCGCCACAGCGACCATATTATAGGTACTGTGCCCGGCAGCTATGACCATGATAACGACCACCAGCTGAAACAGCGGGTATGGACAGTTATTAAGGAATACCGCGATAGCAACCAGGATGAAATTATACACGCTGCCAGGGAAATGGACCCCGGCATGTTCAGTACAGGAATCCAGAGCGTATGGACAGATGCTTACCTGGGTAAAGGTTACCGTTTGCTGGTGGAGCGCGACTTTATGCAGCCTGGATTTGTGGGCGAGGACGAGTTGAACCTGGCGCTGTCTGTTCCGGCTGGCGGACACCGGATTTTAAGTGATGCCGTAGACGATATTATTGAAACCGTATTAGAAAAAGATGGTGAAGTGGTGTTTGTTGAAAACGGCAAGCTGGAAGAGTTTGGGCGGATTGGACTAATAAAACGGTTTATTTAGCCCCACTGTTTGTGGGGATTTTTACACACATTCGTATGGCTCTACAGTCTTATTGTCCGCTATGTGATGATATTCAGAGGACATCTGTTTGGCCCGATGATAGGAATACAGTTTGAATAATAGTGCAGGAAGGATTTGATGATGGAACTGAAGTATTCTGATTGCATACACGCTTGCCTGGAGTGTATGGTAGCCTGTGAAAATTGTGTGACAGGTGATATTTTTGACAACTTGAATCGCTGCGCACAGCTATGCAGGGACTGCGCCGACATTTGCGACTTATGCGCACGCCTG
>DASPJH010000232.1:0-13242 GCA_035628715.1 Bacteroidia bacterium | reverse complement strand
TGATTTTTTCTAAAAGCAACAAAACAGGCATTGCATGAAGCCTGACCGAAAAAAACCAGTTATAAAAAGTATGTAAGGTTTGAGACAGATGATAGCAATTACACTTATAATTTAGGGCATTCCAACTTTGATAAGGTATTGGTAAAAAAATCATCGTATGTCAATTTGGGGTCACTGTAGCTTATTCTTCAGTATTTGCAACCCATCCTGTTTTGTAATAAAACTACCTTTTACTACAAGCACAATTATCAAATATAGCAAAGAAAATTTTAAACAGGGGAATAGTAAAGTCAAATGGGCAAATTTTTATTAACAGGATTTTGCAAAGTGTTATAAATCAGCGTTTATTATGCATGCTGTGAAATGTATTTTTAACGCTACTTGTTTACTTAACATGCTGGAAATGAAAATCAAATTCGTCATCAGGATAAGGTTAATAACATTAACGGAACAATTAAAATCATTCACACAGAGGATGTCTTTGGTGGGTAAATTGCTTACCCACCACTGATGGTCATGTGATTAAGGTGGGCGGGATCAAAATTGGATATTCCCAACGGTTAATTATCCTCTCTCAAAATTAGTCATTCATCTAAAACTTACCACTTGTATTGCCCCTTTTACTATTTTCGTTGTTCATAGCTGGGTTATGAATAAAAAAACTGTACTTATATCCTCTATCATTGTTGTTTTACTGATTGCTGTCAGATTCACCCGCATTTATAAGGGTGCAAGAAAACTATGGGCATCAGAAACCTCTGAAATCACCGCTAAAGTCCGCAAAGGCCGCTTTGACATTGTTATCACCGTAACCGGAGAGCTAAGGGCCAAAACCCAAACCGATGTGGTAGCCCCTATGGGACTGCGTTCAGCAGGTATATACCAAATAAAAATAAACGATCTTATTCCTGAAGGTACCATTGTTAAACCCGGTGATTATGTGGCCCAGCTGGAAGGCACCGAGGTAATGAACAAGCTGAATGAGGAATACCTGAATGTGCAGAAAAAGGAATCGGAATTTAACCAGACCGAACTGGATACTGCTATTTCACTCAGGGAAGCCCGGGATGAAGTAGAGAACTACAAATACGAGCTGCGCCAGAAGGAGCTGGAAAAAGAGCAGTCTATCTATGAAGCCCCTTCCATTCAGCAGCAGGTGCAGATAGCCTGGGAGAAAGCCCAGCGTGCCCTGAAGCAGAAAGAAGATACGTATAAAAACAAAAAAGCACAGGCAGTAGCCAAAATGAATATTGTGGCCTCAGAGCTTACCAAGGCCCGCAACAAGATGAAGATTTTTGAAGAGCTGATGCAGCAGCTTACCATCACCTCTCCCAAAGGCGGAATGATTATTTATGCCAAAGACTGGAACGGACGCAAGCGGGTGGTAGGCTCTTCCATAAATATGTGGGACCCGGATGTGGCCAATGTGCCCGACCTTACCCAGATGGAAGTGATTTCATATGTAAATGAGGTGGATATACAAAAAGTTAAAGCCGGCCAAAAGGTGGAAATTGGCCTGGATGCCGACCCCACCAAAAAGCTGGAAGGAAAGGTGCTGCAGGTGGCCTCTATTGGTGAGCAGCGGCCCAACCAGAACAGTAAAGTGTTTGAAGTGGTAATAGATGTGCTGACCAAGGATAGTACCCTGCGACCGGCCATGACTACCAGCTGCAATATTTTGTACAACGCATTTAACGATGCCCTGATGGTACCGGTGGAGGCTATAAACGTAGCCGGCAGCCGCTCGTATGTATACAAAATGGACGGCGGCGGCATTGTGCGCCGCCAGGTAATTGTTGAAGCCACCAACTCTAAAGATGCTTATGTGAAACACGGTTTGGAAGAAAATGAAACCGTGTACCTGAAAGACCTTACCGATACGGCTGATATGAAATGGGTATTGCTGCCCGACAGTCTTTCAAAACCACCGGTAAAAGCGCCGGAACCATCACCAGGTAGCGACACTGCCGGGGAAATGGCCGCAGCAAGCACCATCACTATTATTAAAAAAGAAGACGAGTAATACCGATGAATTTAAAACGCCTTCCGTTTAACTTCGGTATTGGGTTAGAGGCTATACGGTATAACCGTTTCAGGGCTTTTCTTACCTCGCTGGGTATTATTTTCGGTGTATCCGCAGTAATAGCCATGCTGGCTATAGGTAAAGGCACCGAGGAAGAAATAGCCGAGCAGCTGAAACAGGTGGGCTCTAATAATATCACAATTAATGCCGTATGGAAAGAGGACGACGTATCAAAAAAGGAGAAAGAGGCCAGCACGGAGAAAGAAGAAGAAAAGGTGAAACGCTACTCGCCCGGCCTGACCATTGCGGATGGTGAGAACATATTGGAAACCCTGGAAGAATACGTTGAGTTTACCAGCCCGGAAATTGAAAACGAAGTGTCTGTGGTGAGGAACGGCAAGCGGGTGCAGGGAAAGGTGATAGGCATTACTAACCATTTTTTTGACGTAGCGGTAATAGATGTTGCCGATGGCAGCAGGTTTTCGGATATTAATTTTTCATTGGCCGAGCCGGTTTGTATTATAGGCAAGTCCCTGCGTTCCAAGTTGTTTACAGATGTATCGCCCATCGGGCAGAAAATTAAATGCGGCAGCGTGTGGCTTACTGTAGTGGGTGTTTTGCAGGATAAAAATGTTTCAGCGCAGAGCATTTCTTCGTATTCAGTACGTAATGCCAACGAGGAAGTGTATATACCTGTTACCACCATGCTGGTACGTTTTCAGAACCGGGCTAAAATTACCCCTTCGGACATGCGCAGCATGTACTGGGACGATGATGAAGATGCCCAGAAACCAAAGAACTACCACCAGATTGACAAGCTGGTGGTGAAAGTGAAAAGCACCGAAATGATGATGCAGGTATCGGAAGTGGTGCGTAAAATATTAAAACGCCGCCACAACGAGGTAGAAGATTTTGATGTGCAGGTACCTGAATTATTATTAAAGCAGCAGCAAAAAAATAAAAGGCAGTTTAACATTTTATTGGCATTTATTGCTTCTATTTCGCTGATAGTCGGTGGCATAGGAATTATGAATATTATGCTGGCCAGTGTAATGGAGCGGATTAAGGAAATTGGTTTGCGGCAGTCATTAGGGGCAACAAGAGAGGATATTTCGCTGCAGTTTATCAGCGAAGCAGTGGCCATCAGCTTCACCGGGGGAGTAATTGGGATATTATTCGGGGTGGGCTTGTGTTATGCCATTGAATATTTTATGGACACAAAAACCATTATAACTCCCGTTTCAATAGTGGTTTCATTTACCATTTCCATCGCGGTGGGACTGTTGTCAGGCATTACGCCCGCCCGGCGCGCATCAAAGCAAGACCCTGTTCAATCGTTAAGGCATGAATAAATCATGAATAAAAACAAACTACCTGTAAAACATTTGATTATTAAACTGGTGATTTTGGTAACGGCCATTGCCGTTTACCTCCCCCTGCCTGCACAGTATGTATTTAACCTTAAGCAGGCCATTGCCTATGGTATGGAGCACAGCCCTTCGGCGCGCAGTATCAGGGCTTCCTACAATTCCGCCGAATGGAATTATATAACCGCGCGCTCGGCATTATTGCCCAGCCTGAATTTAAATGGAAATATACCGGGGTTATCGCGCACATTTATTCCCGTAACCCTGCCCGATGGCAGCTTATCGTTCCGGTACCAAAGCACGGCTTACTCGACGGGTTCGTTATCCATTAACCAGAATATAACTCCCACAGGAGGCAATCTTTTTATTTCATCCGGTTTATCAAGAATTGACCAATTAGGAAATAATCCTACGGCAACATGGAGCGCTTTTCCACTGGAGTTTGGATTATCGCAGCCGCTTTTCAGGGTAAACCGCCTGCGGTGGGACTGGAAACAGGCCAAGCAATGGTACGAGTATGCACAAAGACAAAGCACCGAGGCAATGGAGGATTTATCCATTACCATAACCAATGCTTTTTTTAATTTTTATATAGCCCAGAAACAATTAGCCAACGCTGAATTAAATGCCGCCATTAACGATACCCTATACAAGGTGGCCGAAGGCCGTTTCAGTGTTGGTAAAATTGCCGAAAATGAAAAGCTGCAAGCCGAACTGAACCTGATGAACGCCCGAAACTCGGTAGACCAGGTGCGTATACAGTCACTAACCGCCGAAAAACGGCTGAAAAACCTGCTGGGTGTTCCGGAAACTCAAAAAATAGAAGTTATATACGAAGAGACCATACCCATTTACCAGGTGGATATTGATAAAGCCCTGCTGGAAGCCCGTGAAAACCGCAGCGATTATGTGAGCTTTAAAATTCGTGAAACTGATGCTGATATTGATATACGTACAGCACAGGCCGCCCGTGGCTTTACCGGGGATTTAACGGTTAGGTACGGTCTTACCAATTCAGCACCAACTTTGGATGAAGCGTATAAAGACATGCGCAGCAGCGAACAGCTTACGGTGGGTTTCAGCTTGCCGCTGGTGACGTTTGGACGCAATAAGGCAGCCTATATGGTGGCCAAAAACAACAAGGAAAGTATTACCGCCCAAAATGAAAATACCCGCAACAATTTAGAACTGGAAATAATGAACAACGTGCTGCAGTTTAACCAGCTAAAACAAATACTTATAATTTCAGCAAAATCCGATACCATTGCCCGCCAGCGTTACGATATAAGCACCAAGCGATTTATCCTGGGTAAAATTGATTTAACCAATCTTACCATTGCCCAAAACGAGAAGGATATGGCGCTGATTAATTACATAGAAAACCTGCGGAATTTCTGGGTATCCTACTACCAGCTTCGCCGCCTTACCCTGTTTGATTTTGAAACGGGGAATAAGATTAAGTTTAATGATGGGATTTTGTAGGAGTTTTTTTGTTTAGCGTTTAGGGTTCCTTCGCTAATTGACAGTTGAATTAAATTTGGATGCAGTCAGTGCACTGGCAGATTTTAGTAAAATAGCTAAATTTGATAATGAATCTCTTAAGATTAGCATTTACACGGTTTGAAAACTCAACGTTATTAATGTTATTGGGTGCTTCCATACTGTTAATTATTCCCGCTGCATTCGTTGACATAGGATATGCTTATCTCACAGTCATGTCAGCCGCTTTTAACTATGCCGGAATTTCACTGTTAATAAAAAATGGAAGTTTCATTCGATCGAATTTTATGCGTTATTTGAGTATTTCTATTTCATTGCTGTTAATAGCCATTCTGTTCAAAATTGTCCATTTACGGGGCGCCGACATTCTTTTCATTGTGGCCTTTACTGCTGTTTTCACGATTTATTTTGTATGGTTTATTAAGAAACATAAAAAACAATTAACAGATATTATTAAAGCTGCCTGGCTTCTTTTCTTCTTATCAGGCGCGCTGTTTAAGCTAATGCACTGGCCTTATGCTGATATATTGGTGGCGATAGATTTAATCCTGTTTATCTTTCTCCTTGCGTCCCTTATTATCCCTAACTTTAAGAAGTTTATTAATTCGTAACTGGTGCGGGCGTCCGCATTGCTTATTTAAAAGGTACGCGTATCTCAATAGAACTAATACCAGGAGTTGCTTTCCACCGACTGGACGGGGCTAATGATATTGGAAAGCTATCCGAATTTAAAGAAGGTGGATATTAACGCTATGTTCTCTCAATAATCTTCAGTGTGCCTCTGACGATTGATATATTTCTTTTAATTTCCTTTGTTAAATGACCTTTTGAAACTCCTCGAATATTTCTATCAGTAGCCTTAGGGTCCGCTTTAATATACCCGTAAATATTGCCTGAATGGTACCCACTTATACAAACTATTTGAAAAATATGGTTCTTATCGAAACATTCAACAAGCATATAATCTTCCAATTTAGGTGAATTAGAAGTGTCCAGTTTACTGATTAAACGGAATTTGGTTCCTCTATAATAAAACTTATAAGCCACATCACGAAATTAATAGCGCATTCCTAATAACCAATATCAGGAATCTCAATACGCTGAACAATCCACAACCTGAAACCTAAAACTTGAAACCTGAAACCAGAATGCTCTATCTTCGCGCATTGTGGGACTTAATTATCTTTCGGTAGAGAACATCAGCAAAGCTTTTGGAGAGAAGGAACTTTTCAATAACATTTCATTCGGTATAGAGCATGGCCAGAAGGTGGCGCTCGTTGCTAATAACGGCACCGGCAAAACCACCCTGCTGAATATGATAGCGGGGCTTGATATTCCCGATAGCGGACAGGTAGTGTTCCGCCGCGATTTAAAAGTGGGCTACCTGCCACAGGAGCCCGACTTTGCCGGCGCAGTTACCGTTGCCGATTATATCTTTTACGAGAATAACCCGGTAATGCAGGCCATCAAAGCATACGAAACCGCCGCCGATGCCCACAGCGAGAATCCTTCACCGGAAACCGAACGCGCTTTGGAAGCCGCCACCCGGCAGGCCGATACGCTGGAAATATGGCAGTACGAAGCCAAAGTTCGCCAGATATTGGGCAAGCTGGACATACACCTGCCCAACCGCAAAATAGCTGTACTTTCTGGCGGAGAGCGTAAGCGTGTGGCTATTGCCCGGTTGCTTATCAGCAGCCCTGATTTGCTGGTGATGGACGAGCCTACCAACCATTTGGATATTGATATGATTGAGTGGCTGGAAAATTACCTGGGCACCGATAATACTACTTTGCTGATGGTAACGCACGACCGGTATTTTTTGGATAATGTAACCACTGAAATACTGGAACTGGATAACGGCAAAATGTACCGCTACCAGGGCGATTACGCCTACTTTTTAGAGAGAAAGGCTGAGCGGATGCAGATACAGGACCGGGAAACAGAAAAAGCCCAGAACCTGATGCGCAAGGAGCTGGACTGGATTCGGCGCCAGCCAAAGGCAAGGGGTACCAAATCAAAATCGAGAATTGACGCCTTTTATGAATTAAAAGAAAAAGCCAGCCAGCGCCGCAAGGACGATAGCATCAGCTTTAATGTGAAAATGAACCGCATAGGCGGCAAGGTGATGGAGCTGAAAAACCTGCGCAAAGGCTATGACGACCGCCTGTTTTTTAATAATTTCACCTATACCTTTAAAGGCGGTGAGCGTGTGGGCATTGTTGGTAAAAACGGCGCCGGTAAATCAACCTTATTAAATATATTAACCGGACTTGAAAATCCCGATGCCGGTACGGTAGTGCCCGGCGAAACACTGGTTATTGGCTATTATAACCAAAAGGGATTAAATATACCCGAAGATAAACGCGTAATTGAGGTAATAAGAGATATTGCCGATGTATTGCCCCTGGGTGGTAAAGAGGGCAGCCTCACCGCTATGCAGTTGCTGCAAACATTTAATTTTCATCCCAAACAGCAGCACGATTTTGTTTCCACCCTTAGCGGGGGTGAACGCAGGCGGTTATACCTGCTGACCATTCTGATGAAAAACCCGAATTTCTTAATCCTGGATGAGCCTACCAATGACTTGGATTTATTGACGCTTACCACACTGGAAGAATTTTTAGTGAATTATAAAGGCTGTTTGGTGGTGGTTTCACACGACAGGTACTTCCTGGACCGCTTGTGCGAGCACCTGTTTGTATTTGAAGGGGACGGAAAAATAAAAGATTACAACGGTACTTATACAGAGTACCGCATGGAAAAGGGAATAGAAGAAGACCGTCGGAAAGAGGAGGAAAAGGCAGCCCGTGCAGCCTCACAGCCAAAGCAGGAAACAGCGGCGGCAGCCAACAAACCCCGTAAAGCCAGCTTTAAGGAAAGGCAGGAATGGGACGGCCTGCAGGCCGAAATAGCCCAACTGGAAACCCACAAAACTGAACTAACCAACAAACTTAGCGCAGGTAGCAGCGACCACACCGAAATACTGAAATGGTCGCAGGAATTAGAGCGCATTAACGGCGAACTGGATGAAAAAGAGTTGCGGTGGCTGGAATTGAGTGAGTTGTTTTAAATGATTAAAGAAGAGGATACAAAATCCTGTTCTATTCATACCTTACGGTTTACTCACAAGCAAGGTCGGCAATCCGATAGGTATGCATAAGGTCGGGTTTTATACCCGCTACCAAGTCAAGGCAATTTCTTCAGCCTGTCCACCGTTATCCAATAAACCCAGCCCCACATCAACACCTCTACTACCCCAAAATTAGCACATCGGCATATTGGCACATTAAACAACATTGTTCTATAACCTGAACACCCCACGCCGGGCTGTGCACAAGTAATAGGCCCAAACTGCTGTGCTTGTTTGTTTATAGGGTAATTTCGGACGGATTATATTGGGATAGATATGTTTAAAGCAATAGGTGTTTTTGTTCTGGCATCAGTAGTGTTTCCAATGGGTTTGCTGGCCCAGAAAACCATGGTTTACAGTGACCCGGTAAGTCACTATAACCGTGGCCTCGATTTATATGATAAAGAGCATTACGGCAGCGCCATCGGCGAATTTGAAGAGTACCTTAAAATCAGCCGGGATGCTGAATTACGAATCAACGCTGAATATTATGCTGCTGTGTCATCGCTTATACTGGAGCACCAGGGAGCTGAAGCCCGGCTGGAGGCCTTTGCAAATAACTACCCAGCACATATCAAAGCCAACCTTACCTGGTACCAGCTGGGCCGGCATTATTACAACGCAGGCAACTACTCCAAAGCCCTTACTTTCCTGAAAAAAACCAATGATGAGGCCTTAACCTTTGACGAAAGCCTGGAATACCATTTTATGCTGGGCTACAGCGAGTTCAGGCGCAATAAAATGGAAGATGCAGTTAAAGAGCTTACCATTACTTCTAACGATAAAACCAAGTATTACTATCCCAGTCACTACTACCTGGGCTATATATACCTGCAACAGGGTAATTATCCGCGCGCGCAGCAGCATTTTGATAAACTGAAAGGCAGCAAGGTATACGGCGCTGAAGTAGGATTATATATGGCCATCATCAGCTTTGGGCAGGGAAAATACGACGAATTGCTGGCTGTTACCGATACCATGAAAACCGGTAAAAACAAGCGCGAAATCGGTTGGATGCGTGGGCAGGCGTACTACTATATGGACCGTTTTGCCGAAGCGCTTCCCCTGTTGGAAGAAAACCAGCCTTCACGCAATAAAATGGATGCCAACGACCGCTACATGCTGGGGTATGCTTATTATGCCAATAAAAACTACAACAAGGCCTTTGAGGAGTTTACCACCATTAATAATACGAAGGATACTATTACCCAGTATGCATACTACAACGCTGCTGAGTCATTCCTGCACCTCGACCGTAAAACTAATGCCCGCGATGCGTTTTATCAGGCTTCGCTGCTGGGCTTTAACCAGAAACTGAAAGAGCGTTCGATGTTCAATTATGCCAAGCTGAGTTATGATTTGGGCTTTAACAGCGAGGCGCTGAACATGCTGAAGAAATTTATTAAAGAGTACCCTAAATCGGATTTGGTAACAGAAGCCAAAACCCTGCAGGGGGAAGTATTGCTGGGCAACAGCGACTACCAGGAGGCAATTGAGGTGCTGGAAAGCATTGATAAAATGAACGACCAAACCCAGCGCGTATACCAGCAGATAACGTTTTTCAGGGCGATACAGCTGATGGGTGAAGGAGTTAATAAAGGGGATGAAGCTTTTAAATACCTCGAAAAAGCCAAGAAATATCCCTGGGATAAAAAAATTGACGCCATGGCCGATTTCTGGAAGGGAGAAATATCGTACAATAAAAATAAATACTGGGATTGCATTAAATATACGCGGGCATTTTTGGATTATAAGGATGCTGAATCCACCAGTGTCTACGAAGCTGCGTATTATAACATCGGTTACTCATACGTTAAAATAGCCGAGCTGGAAAAGGATTATAATACCCTTGTAGGGCATTATCAGAAAGCGGCGGATAACTTTAAGGTATTTACACAGGAAGTTAAATTTACTAACCAGGATACCCGCTATTTAGATGGCATGAGCCGCCTGGCCGATTGTTATTTTGTATTAAAGAATTATGACGCAGCACTGGAATCGTATAATTTTATTATCACCAAAAATGCTGTAAATGCCGACTACGGATACTTTCAAAAAGGGCTGATATTTGGTTTGCAGGATAAAAACGATGCAAAAATATCCACCCTAAAAAAAATAGCCGAATCGTATCCCCGCTCATCCTATGTTGAGCCCTCGCTGTATGAAATAGCCCTGGTTCACCTGAAAAAAGGAAACCTCGCCGATGCTGAGCGCGGATTTAATTATTTGCTGGGTGAAAATCCAAGGGGCCCGTTTGCCCGTAAATGCCACCTGCGGTTGGGTGTAGTGTACTACCAGCAGGATAATTACGATAAAGCCAAAAAGCACCTGCAAACAGTAATAGAAGATTACGGCAGCTACCAGGAAGCCGATGAGGCCGCCGGGGTACTGGAAAGTGTATACAAAGACCTGGGCGATATTGACGGTTTCTTTACCTATATGGCGGATAAAGGCAAAAAGAAATACGATGCCAATTACCAGGATAAAGCTACGTATGATGCTGCCTTTCAGCGGTACCAGGACGAGGATTGCAAAGAGGCGATACGTGAATTTGGAAATTATATAAATAAATTCCCCAACGGTAATTTTATTGTTGAGGCTAATTATTATAAAGCCAACTGCGATTATAAAGAACAAAAGCTGGACGATGCCCTGAAAGGATTTTTATTTACCCTCGATAAAAACCGACCCGAGTGGGAGGAGTCAGCTACCCGCTACGCCGCAACCATTTATTACCTGCAAAAAGATTATGCCAATGCCCTGCCCATGTATGAAAGACTGGAAGGCATAGCCACACTGCAGGATAACAAGCTGGTGAGCCTGCTGGGGCAAACCCGTTGCAGTTATTATGTAGGTAATGATGAAAAAACAGTTAATAACAGCAAAAAACTGCTGGCTTATAATAAAGTTACCCGTGAGGGTATTATTGAAGCCAATTTATATTTAGCGCGCATTTATGTGAAACAGGCCAAATGGGAGGAAGTGGAAGGTCCGGCTAAAGAGATATTAAAGCTTACTACCAATCAGTACGGCGCTGAGGCTAAATATTATATTGCTCTGACACAGTATAATAAAAACCGCCCGGCAGATGCTGAGAAAACCATTCTGGATGTAGTGAAAAACTTTGCCAGCTACGATTACTGGAAAGCCAAAGCATTATTATTAAATGCGGATATTTTAATTGATAAAAAAGACCTTTTCCAGGCGCGGGCGATTTTGAAAAGTATTATTGACGGATATGAAAACGAAGACGACGGCATAGTAGATGAAGCCGAAGAAAAGCTAACCGCCATTGGAGAAGGGGAGGAGACCGAAGAGGAGTAATGTGCAAATATGCAAATGAGTAAATGTGCAGATTAATTAGCTGCTGGTATACCGGTAAAAACTTGTAAATTACGGTACAAATCCTTTAGTCATCCCGGACTAGTCCGGGATCTCAATATCAATAAAGACTAATATGCTACTCTCTAAATATCCAATTGAACATACCCGCCAACAAGCGGTTATTACTGTTAACGAACCGTCGCTGGCATTACTGCAATATGTATTAAATCATAATTTTAATACGATTGAAAACATCGATTTCTTTACTGCGAGGTTAAAAAATGTATTGGCCGGTCCTGCTGACAGCCATATGCCTTTCAATGGTTACCATGATTGGGAAGATCTGAATAAATTAAATTATGCGGAAGATGTAGCCATATTTATTAATAAGCCCGAAAGTAAAATTTCCATTATTAATGAAATAACAGGTGATCCTATTGTAGAAATACCTATCGCAGGGTTTATTGATGTACTGGCACAATGGCGGAGTATACAAGAAGAAAACCAGCAGAAAGTACCCTCTAAAAAATGGCTGGGGATTTTTGGGGCGCGATAGTTCCCCTAAGCGTCCTCGCTTAGGGTTAAATAAGTAAAAGCCTCCTGGCTTTCAACAGGCGAGGACGCCTGAATACCGCCGAACTTTAAGCGAAGACGCTTAAAGGAACTACATCCTCTCCGGAGCCTTAATTCCTAAT
The DNA here is from genome assembly GCA_035628715.1 of Bacteroidia bacterium. Lineage (GTDB taxonomy): Bacteria > Bacteroidota > Bacteroidia > UBA8524 > UBA8524 > SB11. The sequence goes on along the minus strand of DASPJH010000232.1, from coordinate 1,200 downwards.
AAATTCAATGCGCTTTTAATTACCCGCCCTGTAGCTTCGGTTAAAGCAACACGGAACGATTTAATTACAGCATCCGGTTCTTTGTTCACCGGCGATTCACGGTAAAAGCGGTTGTACTGCCTGGCCAGCTCATACACATAGTTGGCTACTATAGCTGGGTTATAGCCCCGCCCGGCATCTTCCACGGCTTTGGGGAAGTTTGCCAGCCAAACCAATAAATCCCGTTCGTGGGGCAGCACAGTTGCTGGTATAGCCGTTTGGGGCACAAAATCACTATCCTTTATATTCTTCAGCAGCGAATGGATACGCGCATGGGTATACTGTATAAACGGACCCGTATTCCCCTGGAAGTCTATAGATTCTTTAGGGTCAAATACCAGTCGTTTGGCGGGGTCAACCCGCAGCAGGAAATATTTAAGAGCTCCTAAACCAAGAGTTTCAAACAATTCGTCCTGTTCAGCCTGGCTGAAGCCCTCAATTTTGCCAAGTTCCATGGTCAGCTCTTTGGCAGTTTCGTGCATTTCATCCATCAGGTCGTCGGCGTCCACCACAGTACCCTCGCGCGATTTCATGCGGCCGCTGGGCAAATCCACCATGCCGTAGCTCAGGTGGTACATACCGGGCGCATAACTTTTGCCCAGCTTTTTCAGTATCAGGAACAAAACCTTAAAGTGATAGTCCTGCTCATTGCCCACCACGTAAATGGATTTATCGCAGCCAAACTCCTCATACTTCTTATCGGCTGTACCCAAATCCTGGGTCATATACACCGAAGTGCCATCACGGCGTAACAGCAATTTTTCATCCAGTCCGTCTGCAGTTAAATCAATCCATACTGAGCCATCGTCTTTTTTGAAAAACACACCTTTATCCAGCCCTTCCTGCACCAGCTCCTTGCCCAGCAGGTAGGTATTGCTCTCGTAGTAAAACTTGTCAAAGCTCACACCCAGCCGCTTGTAGGTAATATCAAACCCGGCATACACCCAGCCGTTCATCATCTTCCACAGGTTAATTACCTCATCGTCGCCGGCCTCCCAGCGGCGAAGCATCTCCTGGGCTTCAAGAATTATAGGAGCGGTTTTTTCGGCGTCATCTTTAGGGACACCGGTAGTTATAAGGTTCTCAATCTCCTCTTTATAAGCCTTATCAAACTCCACGTAATACTTGCCCACTAAATGGTCGCCTTTCATGTGGGCGCTT
>DASPJH010000231.1:0-2947 GCA_035628715.1 Bacteroidia bacterium | reverse complement strand
TCCCTGCAGTGATATTTATCATTTTTGATCCGGGATTAGAGCACAGAAAAGACAAAGTTTTTATACCGTCAATAACTAACCCAGCATTTACAGTATAATTTTGTGCTCCCAACCCGGTAATTTCATATTCACCGTCCTGATTAGTGAAATCATAAAACTCATTTTCTGCAGTAAAAACAGCTTTGTTTTTTACAGGTATATCTGTTCCTGCATCAAACTGGCAGTTTTTGTTTACATCAATATAAACACGTCCTTTTACAGTACTGGGATTAAATTCGGGCTGACCATACTTAAGCAATACTACGGCAGTATCGGTAGTTGTAGACCTACGTAAAGCCCAGCCGAAGCTTGCACTGTGCATCTTCATGTGCTTAATATAACTTACATCAACAGTGCCTGTGATAGTCATGCCCAGGGATTTCCATCCCAGGGTATCAGCAACCCAGGTGCGCCCGCTGTCGGTAGTTTTCATAAATTTATTATCGTTACCATAATAAGCAGAGAACCAACCGGTAGACTCGTTAATAAAATGGGTATTATGAATCTGCGGTTCGGGCGGATAAGAAATAATCTGTTCATAAATTGTTAAGCCAGAGGTCGTCCAGGGTGCACCTTTCCAGGTTTTTCCACCATCTGTTGTTTTGCGGATTTTAACCGCGAAAGCAGCGCCATCCCCCGCAACATCAGTTACGGATGAAACATAACCCACCATGCTGTCCAGAAAATTCCAGATTATATAATCGGCGCGGTAAGTTTCCAGCGACGTACCAGTATAGTTATTGCCCTTATTTTGAGTAACCTGAACGGTAGGATTAAAAGTAGCCAAGTCAAATGCCGTATTTTCAGTATGAATTAATATAGGAGCACCCAGGTATTTTGTTTTTCCGTTTATCCATGAAGCTCCTTCATCAAGCGTATAAAACACAGAATCTTTCAAGTTTGGAAAAAAGATCCATAATACAACTTTGTCTTCACTCCAAACCTTCATAGTAATGTTTTTAGTGCCGCTGTTAATCATTGGGGCTGATAAAATTGCCCAGGTAGCTCCTTTGTCAGTAGATTTTAACAGTTGTTTTTCAGTAATGGCATAGCAATTATTACCCTTACACTGCATTTCCTTAATACCGGAAATCATCATAGCCGTATCCCAGGTTATCCCTGTATCAGGGCTGTGAAGTATTCCTACATTCGTAGCTACTACAACCACATTTAATGCCGGCGATTCAAGTGCGATGGGTTGGTGAACATTCGCAAAACGATATGCCGAGGTCCATTTTTGTGCAAATAGTCCCAGGCATAAAACCATACCACATGTAGTAAACAGTAATTTCTTCATAGCAGGATTAAAAACGTATAAACAAAGTTTGCGATTTACAGTTTTTAGTCTTTATTTTTTCGATAAGGTTTGAATTTTTGACAGATTTGATAACAAAAAAGCCCCGCTTTTCAGCAGGGCTTTGTATTAATTGTTTTAATAGTCAGATTAATGATTGTGATCGTGCCCGCCAGCGTGTTCGTGGTCGTGATTGTGCGCATCTTTTTTACCGGCTTTGGCTACACAGGCAGCTTTCTGCTCGGGGCTGCAACCTACTTCGTCGCAGTGTTTGGCACACTCTTCGGGAGTCATTTCAGCGCATTTAGACATATCGCAGGTGGCACCGTGTATAGAAGCAGTAGCTTTTCCACCGGGCATACAGCAATCAGCTGATGCTTCCATAACGCAGCAGTCTTTGCCCATGCCCATTCCGCCGTGACCATCGCCCACAGATATATGCGGGGCAATTACCAGCGATACAATAGACATCAGCTTAATAAGGATATTCATTGAGGGACCTGAAGTATCTTTAAAAGGGTCGCCCACGGTATCTCCGGTTACGGCAGCTTTGTGAGGCTCTGATTTTTTATGGTAAGTAACACCGTCAATCACCACGCCTTTTTCAAACGATTTTTTAGCATTATCCCATGCGCCACCGGCATTGCTTTGGAACATTCCCATCAGCACACCGCTAACGGTTACACCGGCCAGCAAACCGCCCAGCACTTCGGGTCCGAAAATAAAACCAACCACCACAGGAACTATCAGGGCGATAGCACCCGGGGCAATCATTTCACGGATAGAAGCTTTGGTGGATATAGCCACACACTTCTCGTACTCAGGCTTGGCTTTGTATTCCATTATACCGGGAATTTCGCGGAACTGGCGGCGAACTTCGTTCACCATATCCATGGCAGCGCGACCCACAGCGGCAATAGCCAGTGATGAGAAGATAAAAGGTATCATACCGCCTACAAAAAGACCGGCAAGTACGTTGGCTTTGTAAATATCTATACTGTCAATTCCGGCTACACCCACAAAGGCGGCAAACAGTGCCAGCGAAGTAAGGGCAGCAGAAGCGATGGCAAATCCTTTGCCTGTAGCAGCGGTAGTATTACCTACAGCATCCAGGTTATCGGTACGTCCGCGCACTTCTTCGGGCAACTGGCTCATTTCAGCAATACCGCCAGCGTTATCTGCAATCGGGCCGAAGGCGTCAATTGCCAGCTGCATAGCCGTGGTAGCCATCATACCGGCAGCGGCAATAGCCACACCGTATAAACCGGCCAGTTCAAAAGAACCGTAAATACCGGCAGCCAATACTATAATAGGGGCAACGGTACTTTCCATACCCACTGCCAAACCACCGATAATATTGGTAGCGTGTCCGGTGCCTGAACGGTTGATGATAGAGCGCACGGGGCGTTTGCCCATTGCGGTATAAAACTCGGTAATAATACTCATTAAGGTACCAACCACCAAGCCCAGGATTATGGCCCAGAATACATCCATGTTCGTGAATTCAACACCACGTATGGAAAGGTTTTCAGGCAACATCCAGCGTACTATAAAGAAAGAGGCAATGGCTGTAAATATTATCGAAGACCAGTTACCCATGTTAAGGGCAGCCTG
>DASPJH010000230.1:0-2349 GCA_035628715.1 Bacteroidia bacterium | reverse complement strand
TGGCGTCCTGTTTGGCCCTTTTTGCCAATATCACATAAAACTTTACCAGGGTTTCCAGTTCTTCCTCGCTCAGGTCGTCAATTTGCAGCAGGCGGTTGCTGGCGCCTTCGTGAGAGCTTATCAGCTCATTCAGTTTTAGCTGGAAAATGCGCGAATCCCGGTTCTGGCTTTTCTGTATAAGAAATACCATTAAAAAGGTAATAATAGTGGTTCCGGTATTTATTATAAGCTGCCAGGTATCGCTAAAGCCAAATATGGGGCCCGACAGCAGCCAGATAATTATTATACCGAAAGCTGTAATAAATGCATAGGATGAGCCTGCTGCCTTGGTAACCCAATATGCAAACCGCTCAAAGGCCGATTTATGGCCGGGTTTCAACTTTGTTTTCATAGTACTCTTCCCCACAAATTACCCCGCATTTCACAATTAAATACTAACGGAAGTCAGGTCTGAAACAGCCGGGCCGTTTATTACCTTGCCGTTACAGGTAAACCTTGAACCGTGACACGGACAGTCGAACGATTTTTCATCAGCGTTCCACTGCACCACACAGCCCAGGTGCGGACATACAGCTGAATATGCAAACAGCGTACCGTCATCGTCCTTATATACAGCGGTCTTCTTTAAGCCGTCGCTGAGGATAGCGCCATTACCGGGCATCAGTTCATCAACCGACGAAATATCGCCCCCTTTCACAAAATCACCGTATTGTTTGGCCACGTTTGCATTTTCCTCAATAAATGTGGAGGCGGCTTTAAGAGTTTTCCGCGATGGGTCGTATATTTTCTCCCAGGGATTAGTGATGCCGTTAATTAAATCTGAAATCAGCATTCCGCCTATGGTGCAATGGGTCATACCATTGCCTGAGTCGCCGGTAATTATATAAATGTTCTCATCTCCCGGGTTTTTTCCCAAAAATCCCAGCGAGTCAACCGGTTCCATTACCTGCCCCGACCATTTGTACAGTATTTCCTGGGCCATGGGGAAATGCAGCAGCATCCATTCCTGCAGCTTTTTGTAGCGGTCTTCTTCGGGTATATTCTCATCTTCGGCCTGGCCGGTTTTATGGTCTTCACCTCCGCAAATCAGCACGTCAAATTCAGGAGTATGCTCAGCCACCCTTATATAATGATAGGGCTCCATAGACCATTTGCTGTCCATATTCCCCGTATCCCACCAAAGCCCCAACTGCACCGAATCCTTAGGTATAAGGGCTGCCACCACATAGGTGCGGTAGGGGGCCTGCTTGGTATGTATGGCAAACATATCATTAATAGGCGTATTGGTAGCCACAACAATATGGCTGGCGGTCACTTTAATGCCATTGCGGGTAGTTACCCCGTCGCTTTCCACCTTCTCCACGTGGGTTTGGGTATAAATTTCACCGCCCATGCGCTCAATGGCGTTGGCAAGCCCTCTTAAATACTTTAATGGATGAAACTGCCCCTGGTTCTCAAACTGCAAGGCCGGGCCGTTTTCAGTGGGCAACCCGGGAACATAGCCCAGCAGCTGGGTTTTCAGCCCCATACGCTGGGTGCTTTCAAACTCATCCTGCAACGATTCTTTTTTATCCGACGGATGCAAAAACAGGTACCCGTTTACCCGTTTAAACTCGCACTCAATACGTTCCGTGTTCACTGTTTTCTCAATAAAATCAATGGCAGCCGTGTGGCTGTGCGCTATCAGCCGGGTATCCTCTTCGCCATACAGGCTTTCCAGGTGGTAGTAGCGGTCATCCAATGCATTTACAATATGGGCGGTAGTGCGCCCGGTTTCGCCGCTGCCCAAAAGGCCGTCTTCCAGCACAATCACTTTTTTGCCCGATTTCAGCAGGCAATAGGCCGTGGTAAGTCCGCCCAGTCCGCCGCCTACCACTACAACATCAGTGGTACGGGGTTCAATCAGGGGGGCATATTTTAAAGGTTCGGCTTTGGCCGTCCAGAATGAAACGTGGCGGCCGGATGTGTAAACGCCGTCTGTAGATTCAGCAGTGGTAGTCGGTTCAATCATTACTATTATTTTGTTATAATTTTAACCAAGCCTGTGCCACGGCTGTAAACCCCTTTAAGAACTTGTCGCACCCTGTTTAATAACAAAATTTAATTGTGGTGGAAGCTCCACATGAAAAGTGGAATATTTTGGCGGAATGTTTTTTAAAGTATATCCGGCAGGCTGTAAAACAAGCGATGGTTTTAGCAACGGATTTAATGGCACAGGATTGACTTTACTATAACCGATGCTCCGAAAAATACTGTTGTTCCTCCTGGTGATTTTCCTGCTGGTGGCAGGATGGTTTTTTATCAGTACCTACCAGGCGTATAATAAAGATACCGACCCTGACAAAACCT
>DASPJH010000229.1:0-2783 GCA_035628715.1 Bacteroidia bacterium | reverse complement strand
GCTTTTTGAGGTACTTACCTGCGCATAAAACTCATTGATGGCCTTATTGAGGTCGGCCTCCTTAATAGACACTTTCCGCGCGTTCAGGCTGCTGTTAGAGGCCACAAATATTAACAATTGGTTTTCGGTGGCCAGGTATTCCACCACCACCTCGCTATCGTCGAGGCTGAAACGGTCCTGGTCAAGGTCCGCAGGGTTAATGGTATTACTGAAGTTTTGATGTTCAGATCCATCCTGGGCCGTCATTGCAGAGTCCAGGAAGTTTACAAAGCTGGTTTCATTTACATCTATCAAATCCTGCAAAGCCTTAATCTTTTCAGGGCTTTGCTGGTCTTTTGGCTTACTCTTTTCTTTGATCAACTCGGCGTAATACCCATCAATTTTAAGCTCCAACTCCTTTGCCGAAGCTTCTTCCGCTTCGCCCAACAGTTCGTTGGTACGGGTACCTCCCTCATCGCCGCCACCCCTGGTAAGCTCCTTCAGCCCGGCAAAGTTGGCTTTCTCCTGGTAGTAAAAGGCCAGTTTAATGTTATTGTTGGCCACCAGTATTTCTACAAGCCGCTCGTAAATCTTATATTTATCCTGCGCTTTGGCAAACTTCACAAGGTTGCTGCTACGGCCTGCTATATTGGCTTTAAGGTTTTCAATGGTTTCTACTGAACGGATAAGGTTGTTTACAGCGGCAGTAGTGTCCTTCTTCTCCAGGGCAATAAAGGCCGCCGTTTGCAGGGGCAGCCACAGGATATAAGTGCTTCCTGTCTGCTCACTCAGGGCTATGGATTTATCTATATGTATTTTAGCCGAGTCGTATTTTTTTGTTTCATAATACAGCTTGCCTAAATAGGCGCTAGCTTCAATAACTGCGCTTATTTCGCCCATTGTGTTATATACCTTCAGAGCATTGTTGAGGCCTCCGCTGGCTTCTTTGTACCTGCCCTGTTTCAGGCGCAGTTTACCCAACAGCAACCATGCACCGGCAATTTTCCGCTGGCTGCCCAGTTTCTGCGATTCTTTCAAGCCTTTTGTTATCCAGCTTTCAGCCTCAGTAAACAACCCGTCTTCGTAATAAACCTCGCCAATATTTAACATGCCCGACAGGTAACCCTCGCCCTTATAACCGGTTTTCAGGTGTTCCTGGTAGGCCATATCAAACTGTATGAGAGCATTGGTATAATCGCCCTGGGCAAAGTATATGGTGCCGGTATTGTTTATTGGCACTGTGCGGCCCAATGAAAATTTTATTGCCTGGTAAATGCTGTCGGCTTTGTTGTAATAGGCCACGGCTGTTTTATTTTTAGAAAGGTAGTTGTAGGTATTACCTAAGTTAACAAAAGCTCCAGCTTCTACATACGGATTGTTAATTTCCTTATTCAAATCAAATGCCTGGTAGCCAATATACTTAGCACTGTCAAACTCACCTACGAGATTATAATAATGTACCAAATCCACATATAAGTCCGACACCAGTACAAAGTTTTTAGCCAGGCGACCACTATCTATTCCCTCCCAGTACAGGTTACGGGCTGTCTGGAACTGGCCTTTTTCTATATAATATTTGGCCATTGCCGATTTTGTGTAGGCAGCCCCCTCATAATTACCCAGCGTGGTATAAAACTGCAGCGAAGAATCATAGTATTTTTTAGCCTTTTCAAGTTTACCCTGCTCCAGTGTTAAATTGCCCATTACTCTCCAGGCGTACGCCTGGTTGCTAAAGCTTTCCGTTTCTTTAGCAAGAAGAAGGGCCTGCTTCATGTTCTTTTCAGCCGATTTAAAATCACTTTTCCCATCCCTGTCAACACAGGAAAGCCAGGTAAGGGTATACATGATGTTTTCCTTATCCTTCATCTTTTCATAGGCTGCCTTGGCTTTCAGGAGGTATTCTTCGGATTGCTGGAAGGAGCTCAAATAGTAGTAGTTTACCCCTATATCGTAGTAAGCGTTAGCCACCCCCAATTCGTTGCCTATCGCGGTAAATATTTGAAGCTTACGCTCGTAAAAATAAATTGCCTGCTGATAGTTTTTCATGTTAGAATACAACGAGGCCACAGCGCCTTTTAATTCAGCCAGTTTATCAGTAGTATCGTTATTTTTTATGTAGTAAGCCTCAGCGGTTTGATAATACTGGATAGCACTGTCAAAATTCCCGTTCTCTTTCCACAGGTCGGCTATTTTCTCGTAGGAGTAAGCGGTTCCTTCTATATCATTTCCCTCTTTTCGCAACACTATTGCTTCGCTGTGAACAGTTATTGCCGAATCATAATTACCCAAGTTCCAGTAAGCCTGCCCGATATTGGACTTAGAAAAGCCCGCTCCTGATTTATCATCGAGAATTAGTTTCAACTCGTACGCTTTCTGATAAAAAGCAATAGCATCCCGGTACTGGCCCATCTTAAAATAAGTATCAGCTATGTCATCATGCAGGGTGGCATATTTCTGCTGGTTTCCGGCTTCGTTGAATAACGTAAGGGACTCCCGGTATTTTTGCAGGGCATTTTCGTACAAGCCCTTTTTCTTGCTCACATATGCTACATTGCGATAAACATTCGCCCGGTCGCTTTTAGAGCCTCCAATGCTGTCCAATATTTTCAGCGCCTGATTATATGCCTTAAGTGCTCCATCGTAATCGCCTTTATCAGAAATAGTAAAGCCTTTATCCCAAAGCAGGTATGCCATTAACTCCCACTGCTCATAATTGCCGTTTTTCCCTATCTTTTTGGTGAGTTTGGCGATTCCCTGGTCAAACTTTTCTACTGCCTGCTTATACCGCCCCCAGTCACCATAAG
>DASPJH010000228.1:0-11456 GCA_035628715.1 Bacteroidia bacterium | reverse complement strand
CGGCCTGGTGAAATTGGCTACAGCGAAGGGGTCTTTCATCCTGCTTAATAACTCTTCTTTTAAAGAAAGACTTGAAGCCACAAACGGCAACAAGGTTAGGGCAGTACCGAGCAAACCCCCTACTGTTAATAACGGTATGGTAAGCCAGCGTTTCCAGTTCCAGTGGCCTTCCACAATGTTCTCTATCGCGTAAGCGGCCAAAAAGGTAAGGGGCAGGTAACACAGGGAGGAGTAGTGAGCTATTTTGGTTTTTACTATGCTGAACAATACCAGCACCACCCAAAACAATATTTTCATCCATACTACAAAGCCCTGCTGCGATGTAGTCCCGATGCTGTTTTTAAACATATTGAAGCTGATGACCGAAACGGGGAAACAACCCAGCAACAGCACTATTGGGTGGTAATACCAGGGTTGCCCGTGACTGGCCACAGGATTGCGGAACAGGTCAACTTGATACAGGATAAATTCCCTAAGGAAAAAGAACCCGTTGTTCACAGTTTCCACACCAAACCAGGCAAACGCCACAGCTATGGAACACAATACATATATAAGCAGGTCTTTCCAGTTGAAATAAAACCGGAAGCGCTTGTAAATAAAGTAGCTGATAACACAAAGAAGTGTAATGGCGGCGGCAGCCGGGCCTTTTGTAAGTACGGCCAGGCCAAGGAATATTCCCGCAAGGGCGTATATCTTCATTCTCCTGCTGGATGCTTCCAGTTCCGATGCCCTGAAAATCTGGTATATGCCCAAAAAGATAAACAGGTTAAAGGTGGGGTCTATAATGGCTGATTTAAAATAGAGATGCGGAGTAAAAGCTCCAATAAAACAGGCCACCCAAAAATACCCCAGCCGGCTGGTAAAATTTCTGCGTCCTATGTGGTATATCACCAGCAAGGTAGCAATGCCACACAAGGCATTGGGAAACCGGGCCGCAAACTCGTTCACTCCAAAAATCTTCATGCTCAGCACCTGCATCCAGATGAAAAGCGGAGGTTTTTCCCAAAACGGCTGAAAGTTTACCTGCACCCTGAAGTAGTCTCCGGAAACTATCATTTCACGGGCGCTTTCAGCAAAGTTTATTTCGTCCCAGTCAAACAGGTGCACCTGCCCCAAAAAGGGCACAAACAGCACTATGCCTATTAGTGCTATATATATATAGTGTTTCAGCGCCTGGTCCATATCTTCACCAACGGTTTATCCAGTGAGGGTTTAAATAGCCAGGCGGGCCGTCTTTCTTCCAGCAGGTAATAAAGTATACTCATGCTCGTAAAGCCAATAAGGCCACCTGCCAGTACATCCTCGGTAAAATGCTGCGCCAGGTAAATGCGGGATAAGCCGGTAAGTACTCCTGCGCAAAAAAACAGCACCACAGCAGCGGGCTTTTTCCATGCAATAAAGCTCAGCAGGGCAAACAAGGCAAAAGCACTGGTGCTGTGCCCTGAAGGAAAGCTGTATATATAGGCCATGGTCTGTCCATCAAAAGTATCAAGCAGGTTTTGACCTTCAAAATATTTATGGGGGCGGGGCGACGGGCCAAATACCACCTGTTTTAAAAACTGGGTTATCAGCCCGCTGGCAGCAAAGCCAATCAGCCCGATAATGCCCCAGCGTATTTTTATAAAAATTATAAGCAATAAGGCTACGGCTATAAACATACCGCCGCTGCCCACATGCGTAAACAACGAAAAAAACGTATTGGCAGCAGGTGAATACATGCCGTTGAAATAAACTACAAGTGCACCTTTGGGATTGATTGCCAGCTCGACGGCGAAAACCGCTGCAAATACAAGTATCAGTAAAAATAGTAGCCGGTTTTTATTAATAAAACTTGACACCGAATGTGTTTTGATTTACTTTGTGAACATTTAAAAATCACCGCAAAGAAAGCATAATAAATATATTATAACCCGGTGCTTAAACTAACTGGCTGGAATGAGTAAGAAGAAAAAATACACAGTGGAGTTTCCGTTCAAGTCCTCTCCAGGCATCCTGTATAACTACCTCAGCACTCCCTCGGGCTTGTCTGAATGGTTTTGCGATGATGTAGACATACACGAAAAAAAACATTACACTTTTAAGTGGGGCGATTCTGAAGAATCTGCCGATATGATAAAGAACTCACCCAACAAATACATCCGTTATCACTGGTCGGAAAGCCCGGAGGACGAATTTTTTGAGTTTGAAATAATCCAGGACGAAATAACCGGGGACGTAGCCTTGGTTATCACTGATTTCGCCCCGGAAAATGAAATCGAGGAATCAAAAAAATTGTGGGAAACCCAGATTCAGACGCTTAAAACGTCCATCGGCTCTTAAACGGCAATTTTATTTATCTTATTTTTGGCTAAAATTTTGCTCACGGGCAAATAGCTTAACAACTTCTTAGTGTTCCGTTTAAAGAAAATCGACCTGTTTATACTGCGCTCATTAACGGGCCCTTTTTTGGTTACATTCTTTATTTCCACCCTGTTTTTCCTTATCCAGTTTCTATGGAAATACATTGATGAAATGGTAGGCAAGGGCCTGGAATGGTACGTTATTGCCGAGCTGCTGCTGTATGCCGTCCCCAACCTTATACCCCTTTCGCTGGCCATGGGCGTGCTGCTTAGCTGCATTATGGTGTTTGGCAATATGGGCGAGCGGTACGAGCTGGTGTCCATCAAGGCATCAGGTATTCCGCTACGCAGGGCATTAGCCCCGGCAGCCATATTTGTAACCCTCCTCAGCCTAGGCAGTTTCCTGTTCTCCAACTTTGTTATACCCGCCGCCAATCTTAAGTTCTTTGCCCTGTACTGGGACGTTAAGAACAAAAAACCGGCTTTTGATATACGCGAGGGCGCCTTTTACAATGATATTGAAGGGTTCAGCATTAAAATAGGTAAAAAGGATAAAAACGGTAAAGACATATACGACATTGTAATATACGACCACACCGAAGACCAGCTAAGCACTACAGTAGTAGTGGCAGAGCGCGGCGAAATGACCCGTAGCGATGATAAGCGCTTTTTGTACTTTACCTTATTTAACGGCCGCCGCTACGAGGACATGCGCGACAACCCCGACTACCAGAAGACCTTTATGCACAACAGCATGAAGTTTGAAACCCAGAAGATCATTTTTGACCTTTCGCAACTGGATTTCAGCCGGACCGCCGAGGACCTTTTTAAAGGCAACCACCAGTTGAAACAGCTGGGTGACCTGGAAGAAGGTATAGACTCTTTGAACCGCAAAGAAAACCAGATGATTGCGGAGATGAAAGAGTTTATAAGCGCCAGCTACCACGTGTACGATACCCTGAAACCCAACTATATTGACACCTTTAACCAGTATACCGCCGCGTGGAGAGCCAGGGAAACACCCAACGGCAACATGGTGTTCTCGCAGGCACTGAATATCGCCCGCTCTGCCAAGAGCATGGTGGAAAACAACCGCAAACTGCAGAAGGACAATGCCCAGATACGCGCCCGCCACTGGGTGGAGTGGCATAAAAAATTCACACTGCCTGCTGCCTGCCTGGTACTGTTCCTCATAGGTGCGCCGCTGGGAGCCATCGTTCGCAAGGGGGGCTTTGGCTGGCCTATGGTTATTGCTATCCTGCTGTTTATGGTGTTTTATATCCTGAACATCAGCGGCGAAAAAATGACCAAGGAGCTGGTGGCCCATCCTGCCGTGGGCATGTGGATGGCCGTGGCTATACTTACACCTGTAGGCATCTGGCTGGTTTCCAAAGCCACCCGCGACTCTTCGTTATTCGACCCCGATGCCTATATTCGCGGCATCCGGCGGTTCTTTAATTTCAGGAAGAAACGCGACGGAGACGGCAACCGATGAAAATTCTTTATGTTTCTCAACGTGTGCCCTGGCCGCTCAAAGATGGCGGGGTGATTGCCATGCATACCCTCATGCACGGCCTTAGCCATGCAGGCGCCCGGGTAAAGGTGGTTTGCCTTAACCCTAACAAGGACAATGTTGACCTTGCCTCTCTCCCACCTTCGTTCAAAGCCGACTTTGCCTTTGAGAGGTTCGACCTGGATACCGTGCCCACAGCCATGGGTGCGTTCAAAAACCTGTTCACTTCTCACTCTTACCACGTAATACGCTTTTACCACAAGGGTTTTGAAGCGTTGCTGGAACAGGTGCTTACCCGTGAGAAGTTTGATATTATTCACCTGGAGAGTCTTTTCGTAACGCCTTACCTCCCCGTGATGCGCAGGCACCATAAAGGCCCTATAGCCATGCGAGCCCACAACGTGGAACACCGTATATGGCATAACCTGGCTATTAATGAAGGTAACGCACTGAAAAAGTGGTACCTGCACCTGCTTGCCAACCGCCTGAGAGCCTACGAGGAAACCACCCTGAACAAGCTGGACGCCCTGGTGGCCCTTACCCACGAGGACGCCGACTTTTTTACCAGTTCAGGTTTTACCGGTAAGGTGCATATATCGCCGCACGGTATAAACCTGGCTGAATTTGAATACACCGGCCAGCCGCAGGGCGAGGCGGATGTATTCCACCTGGGCTCTATGGACTGGATACCCAACCAGGAGGCCATGCGCTGGTTTCTGGACGAAATATGGCCGTTGGTGCTGGAGTCTGTTCCCAATGTTCACTTTCACCTTGCCGGTAAAAAGATACCCAAATGGTTTTATGACCGTAAGGATAACAATGTAACCATTGCTGGCGAAGTGCCCGATGCCAGGGCTTTTATGCAGCGCCACCACATTATGGTAGTACCCCTGCTGAGCGGCAGCGGCATACGGGTAAAAATACTGGAAGGCATGGCCCTGGGCAAGCCTATTATAGCTACCCCCATGGCTGCTACAGGTATTGAAGTAACCAACGGCGAAAACATTTTGTTGGCTTCTAAGCCTACTGATATAGCCGCCAACATTATATCTCTCTTAAAGGATACCGGCCGCCGCACTCAATTGGCCCAAAACGCCCGCCGCCTTATTGAAACCCGCTATGACAACAAGGTAGTGAGCGAGGAGCTGGTTAAATTTTACAAGGAACTTTAATTTATCCTTTTTTCTGTTTTGGTGTTACGAGTGTTACGACCCTTCTTAAACCCAACAACCACCTGCCTTTTACCCGTAACACCCATTTTAATCCTGCCACTGTTTTGCACATTGTTACGGCATTTCAACCAGGATGGGGTTCAAAATTTTGAACCCCTACATGGCCCATCTGATCATAAATCATAATTCGGACAAATTGGTGTTACAAGTGTTACGACCTCTCTCAAACCCAACAACCACCTGCCTTTACCCCGTAACACCCATTTTAATTCTGCCACTGTTTTATACATTGTTAAGGCATTTAACCGGGGTGGGGCTCAAAATTTTGAACCCCTACATGGCCCATCGAATCCTTAAATCTATCCTAATCATAAAAAATCAAGTTCACACAAATGGGTGTTACAAGTGTTACGACCCTTCTAAACCCAACAACCGCCTGCCTTTAACGCGTAACACCCATTTAATCCTGCCATTGTTTTGCACATTGTTACGGCATATCAACCAGGATGGGGTTCAAAATTTTGAACCCCTACATGGCCCATCTGATCATAAATCATAATTCACACAAATTGGTGTTACGAGTGTTACGACCCTTCTTAAACCCAACAACCGTCTGCCTTTTACCCGTAACACCCATTTTAATACTGCCACTGTTTTACAAATTGTTACGGCGTTTCAACCAGGGTGGGGTTCAAATTTTGAACCCCCTACATGGCCCACCTGATCATAAAATCTAGTTCACACAAATTGGTGTTACGAGTGTTACGACCCTTCTAAACCCAACAACCACCTGCCTTTAACCCGTAACACCCATTTTAATTCTGCCACTCTTTTGCACATTGTTACGGCGTGTCAACGGGGTAGGGTTCAAAATTTTGAACCCCTACTACCCTCCTATTTTATAATAGGAAAAGAAGCAAATTGGGCAATCTTTCGGGACATATTTTTCCTGAAATTTTTTCAGCCGGGCCAAACTGCTTCAAATTATTCAGTAATTGTGGACTTTTGTTTTTAAAATTGAGGCAAGTTTAGAAAAGTAACAGATTACTTAATATAATATGGGCAGAGCATTTGAATTCCGTAAAGGACGCAAGATGAAACGCTGGGACCAGATGTCGAAAGCGTTTACAAAGTATGGTAAAGAAATATCCATGGCAGTAAAGGCCGGTGGTCCCGACCCTGAGCTTAATGCCCGCCTGAGGGCAGTGATACAGAACGCAAAAAGCGTTAACATGCCTAAAGACCGGATTGAAGGCGCCATTAAACGGGCATCGGACAAAAGCGAAAAAGATTTTGAAGAAATTGTATACGAAGGATACGGCCCCAAAGGTGTGGGTATTGTAATTGAATGTGCCACCGATAACCCCAACCGTACAGTGGCTAACATACGCTCATACTTTAGCCGCGGTGGTGGTGAGCTGGGTAAATCGGGCTCGCTGGAGTTTATGTTTGACCGTTTAGGACTGTTTACCATCAACGCCGAAGGCCAGAACCTGGAAGATTTGGAACTGGAACTGATTGACTTTGGCCTGCAGGACATAGAGGTGGAAGGCAACGAGATCATCATCACAACTTCTTTCCCTGATTTTGGCAAGATGCAGAAAGCGCTGGAAGAACGTGGGGTATCCATTATCAACTCAGAGTTGCAACGTATACCCACCAGCTATACCGAGGTTTCAGCAGAAGACCGCGAAGCTATTGAGAAAATGCTGGAAAAAATTGAGGAAGACGACGATGTAACTAACGTTTTCCATAATATGCAGCCGGAGGGATAAGCCGGTTAGGATCTTATAAAGTAAGCGAGGTAATCTGCGGATTGCTTCGCTTTTTATTTGTAATTCGTGTGTATATGGATGCTGGGTATAGATTCCCGCCTGAAGCGGGAATGACCCGTGCCACCCTGTCGTCCAGCAAGAATCTTCGTTCAATCGTCAGTCATTTATACCATTACCCACTGTAAATAGCCTGATGAAAATTGAACGAGGTTCCCCTGCGGGGATGACACGTCCCATCCTGTCGTCCTGTAAGGATCTTCGTTCAATCGCCAGTCATTTATAACATTACCCACTGTAAATAGTCTGATGAAAATTGAACGAGGTTCCCCTTTCGGGGATGACATTGGTGCATTAGCATCAATCAAAAAACTTCCACGATATACCCAGCCTGAAAACCCTGCCCGGGTTGGGATAGTGCGGTGATGCATAATATTTTTTGCCAAAAAGCCCGTGGGTTACGTGCTCCATCTTAAGGAAGAAGTTTACGGTTTTCACGTGGCCGTTCACGTATACATCAAACCAGGGGTAATTACCGGTTTTAGCATTGTTCTGTAAATAATACTGCCGTGTTTCGGGGTCAAACTGGTGAGCTGTTATTTCGGTATAGTAAAAGAAATCCACCCCTATCTGGGCAAACAATGCCCTCTTAAACATAAAACTTTCAAAGAACAGCGAGTTCCGGGTGGCCAGTGCCGGTATTCTCAGCAGGTTATTGTTGTTGGTTACCTGGGTGGTGATATTGTTATCCAGGTTGAATTTGCCGAGCTTGAACCGTTTCCTGAAATTTACCTGCGTCACGCTGATAGCCCTGGCCTCCTGTCTTGCAGTGAGGGTAGAATCGAAATAGATATAGTTGTTTATCAGCTGCTGTGTAACCGTCAGATAATAGTTATGCCTGAGTTTTGTGGTATGAATGCCCCCTGAAATGCTGTTTACAAAGGTTTTATCAAAGTTGTTCTTATAAAAATGGTGATTACCTAAAAAGAAGTATTGAATAATTTGCGGCTCGTATGCCTGGAAAACCGCACCGCCTTCCAGCACAAACGGCCCAAAGTTATACGCCAGCCTTCCTTTTACTTTATAATCGGCCTGGTTATAGCCAGTCAGCCAGAAGCGCCCGTCAGCGTTAAATTTCAGTCTTGATTTAGCATAAGGATTGGAGGATATACTTCCGCCCACGTATGTATTGTAATACCGCACATTGGTAAGCCGTTGCCAGGCTATAAAGTGGTAATCCACCCCGGCGTTTGCGCTTACCATCAGCCAGCGTTTCACAGGCATGGTATCCCGCAGGTAGCCCATAAACGGCCCGTTGCTGATACTTACCGAATTGCTTATCACACTGTGCTGTATACTGTCAAAGGTCGCAAAATCATTAAACAGGGTATAGGGGTAAATGTATTCGGCTGTATCGTAAGTAGGGTCGGTATACGTGTAGCGGGTGCCGGTATAGGCAAACTCATGGGCTACCACCCAGGCGGGTATGCGCACCACATTGGTATCCACCATATAGGTGCTGTCTTCAGGCACAAAATATTTCAGCTTTTCTGCCGGTCCCAGCCTGAACATGTTGGTAATGCGGTAATCATTGGTTTTAATGGCCGTAGAAATCCTGTCGGCCCTGTCTTCAACAGAGCTTCTTACCGGGTATTGCGTAAGGTCATCGGTATTTTCAAAAACCGTATCGTTTGTCAGCCCGCCGTTCTCTTCGTTCCTTAGCCTGTTAAAAGTGGCCGTTACAATAAGGTGATAGCGCTCATCAGGCGTATGGTACCAGTTAAACAGCCGGGTATTGTACACGCTTGTCTTCTGGTTCTCCTGGAAGCCATCCGACTTTATTCTCCGGTAATCTATTCCAATATTCCAGTTGGGTTTAATATTCTGGGAGTGCAATGCCTTTATTCCTATCAGCTCTCCGGCCCCCTGGAAATAACTCAAATCGGTATAAGCCCTCCTCACCTTGTATAAGGGTATATTTTCGGGGTTGTAAAGGTAATAGGCGTACGGATTTTGCATGCCCATATCCAGTCCGCTCTGGCGTTCGGCCCTGAAAATAAGCGGGCGGTAGGCCGATACTATATTTCCCTGGTCTAAAAAGGCAATCTCATTCCTGTAAAGCGGGTGGTATACCTGGAACAGCGGAGGCACCGTATCAGGGTGGCTCATGGTATCCACCGCATAATAAAGGTTTTGCTTATTAAGGTAATTAATGGTTGAATACCTTTCGGCAAGCTGTGCCCTAAGCCCTGTGCCCGTTAGCAATAGTACAAGTAAAAATAAGGCGGATGTATATAAACTCCCTGGGCTTTGGCGCATTAACTGGTTACGGTTTCAGTATTTTTTTGCAAATATTGCTAATTCTGCCCGTAATTGTTACAAAATATATGCCCTGCTTCAGTCCTGAAGGCAGGGTCACCTCAATATTGTTCAAACCGTTATCCACCTGCTGTTCAGCTGAGTATACCGTAGCACCCAGCGTATTTGTTATGCTGATAGTAACCGCATTTTCGGTAGTATTTACAAGGCTTACAGTAATTTTATCTTCATTTACCGGGTTAGGGTACACATTAAAATTATTTATCGCCGGTTCAGCTACGCTGTTCATAGCATCTGGACGAAGGACAAACAGGCCGTTGGTTTGATCCAGCGCCAGTAAATTGCCTGACGGAAGGAACGGGTATACCGACCAGCAACCGTAAAACCCCCGGTACTGACCTTCCATATTCTGGTAATGGGTATCAAAATAAGCCGTGACTTTTGGGTTTTCAGGGTCGCTTACATCAAAAATATAAGCGCCGTCCTCGTAATACGAAACATACAGGTAATTGCCATTAACATAGGGATTATGAGCTATCGCCCCCTGGTTGGAACGGAACACCTTCTTAATTTCAATATCGTTCAGGTTGGAAACAGTTACCACCTTTATTCCCAGGCCGGCGTTTTCATCAGTAAAAAACAGGTGTTTTTTATCCTTTGTAAGCCATGAGCTATGGTTATACCCTTTTTCAGGATAATCGCTGAAACTGGATATGAATTTAGGGTTGGCGGGGTTGGAAACATCGTATACAAATAAGCCTGCGCTTTCGCCCGAGCAATAGGCAGTATCATTGTTTACGTGTGTATCGTGGCAAAGGTTAAAAGCAGCGCTTCCACCAAAAACCGGCGGATTAACAATACCTGCAATTACAGGCTTTTCAGGATTGGCCAGCGAGAGTATGGTGATAGCGCGGCGCGTACCGTTTCTTGTAGTGGTAGAATTGCAATACAGTTTATCCCCCGCCCTGAAAATAGTATGGCTGCGCAGCAGCAGCGAGTCACTGTCATATACTTTATACACCGAATCGGGCAGGTACTGCATGTCAAAAATTTGCAAAGCCCCAAGGCCGTAATCCTGCACCGCATAGCAATAATGCTGGTATGTATCGTAATCCCTCCAGATAGAGCTTCCCATCCTGCCGGCTTCGGCGTCGCATTTCACGGGATGGCGGGGGTCGGTCACATCAAAAAAATACGTGCTGTCAGCTGTTCCCACAATAGCGTACTCCCTTTTTTTCGCACTGTCATACCAGCCCCAAATGTCGTTAAAGCTTTGCTGACCCAATGCTGTAAGGCTGTCATCGTCCCAGCGGGAAAGCATGGACATGTTATAGCTTTTAAATACCTGTGCCCCGGTACTAAGGCAGCACAGCAACGCTATTGTAAAAAGTACGGACCGGTTAATCAGTTTACTCATCATCTGTTGTATTAGACAGCTCATTTTGTATATAAGTTTGAAGAAGGGCGCTAAAACGTTGCCTGTCACCTTCATTCATTCCTATTTCCACCGGCAGCACATACAGCGGCCAGTCCTTAATCTTATCGCGCAGGCCGCCCTGTGCCAGTTTCACGGCACCCTTCTGGGTGGTCAGCAGTATTTTATTGCTGCCTTCCCATTCATCAAAACGTTTTTTCAACTCGTCCAGTTTAAAGGCGGTATAATTATAATGGTCGGCCAGCTTTACAATTTCATACCCGACAGAATTTTCATCAAGATAACTTTTTACCGGCGAAGCATTGGCAATACCGGCAAAAAAGAAAACCCTGCTGCCCGCAGGAACCTTCTCAGTCCTGTTAGTCAACCGGTAGGGTTGCCCGTAATCCAGGAAGGAGAAAAACACTTCCTGCCCTTCACGGGGCTTTATTTCTGATACAATTTTCTCTTTTTCTCCGGCAGATAAGCCCCTGGGCGATTTGGTAACAATAATTACATCTGCCCGCCTGTACCCTCCTTTAAACTCGCGCAGGTTACCAGCTGGGAGCACCCTGTCCCGGTAAAACAAATGATTGTAATCCGTCAGCAGAATGTTCATTCCCGGCCGCACATAGCGGTGCTGAAAGGCATCGTCCAGTAAAATAACCTGGGTATCGGGCGCTTCATGCAGCAGCGAGGGAATTGCTATAATCCGCTGTTCGCCCACGGCCACATTGGTTTCCGGGTGGTTTTGTTTAATCTGCAGGGGCTCGTCGCCTACGTTACGGGCCTCGCTGCCTGTTTCCACCACTATAAAACCTTTGGTTCTGCGTCCGTAACCCCGGCTTACCACCCCTACCCGGTATTTATCTTTTAACAGGCGGATGATAAACTCAATATGCGGGGTTTTGCCCGTGCCCCCGGTAG
>DASPJH010000227.1:0-2074 GCA_035628715.1 Bacteroidia bacterium | reverse complement strand
CCAGCTGGTAATTAGCCCTTACCTGAACCTGCTTACCGTAGATATTGGCGAAGACTACTGGCGCATGAGCAACACGCTGGGCGTACGCTTTAACATGGTGCTGGGCAAAAAACTGAACCTGGCCCCGTATGGCTTTATAATGACACAGTACCGGGGCAACTCTGCAGGAGGCTCGGTAGGGGGTTTTGGGGCCGGCGTGCTGGGCAGGTGGGTGTTTTAAGTTTATTTATAAACCCGTTGTTCGAAATTATGGCTGCAAGGGCCGGGGTTGACCCCCCCGCCTGTGGAGATTACAGTGAAAGCTCAGGTTTTAAACCTGAATTTTCACTGTAATCTCCACAGAGCCGGATTTTAATCCGGTTTATAATAGCATATAACAGCCAATCGCCACCCGAAGGCAATTTCCTGATAACGGTTTCCTCCTACAGTATCAAATACCTGTTATCGCCTTCCATTTTCAGCTTGTTCAGGGCAACGTAGCGCAGGGCGTCAATAGCGTGGTCAAGAATATTACGGGGCTTGTTAAGAATGTTGCCGTTTTTATCCGTTTGCCATTTGTAATTGCGCAGCTCTTTCAGCAGGTTAGACGATGATGCGGTTATGTGCAGGGTATACCTGCGCAGGATATCAATGGACGATCGTATGGAGTCGGGCCCTTTCAGCGCAGCAATAATATTTATGCCCATCCGGTAAAACTCTTCAATAGATTTCGGCTCGGCCGCATCCGCAATAACTTCGTCCGACCGTTCCATGTCCAGGTCTTTAAGAAACGAGAGAATTTCAGGGTTGGTAAGCATGGTCCGGTACAACAATTCGTTAATATATAAATTGTCTCCCTGCCGGTATACTTCCACCAGCGCCGTGTGCGATGTGCTGTAGCCAAAATCCATCCCGTAGGCCACCAGCTCTGCAGTGGGCGGTATGGCTTCTACAACCTCATACTTTTCAAATACCAGTCCTTTTACCTTTCCGTATTCACCCGTGCCGAATATGGTCCAGAAATCCTCGTCGCCGCTTTGCAGGTACTCAACTTCGCGGATGGACGTTTCATCCAGGAAACAGTTGTGTTTGTAATTGCTCACAATTACTTCCACATCGTGCATCTGGCCGGTACCTTTCTGTTCCAGCTCTGTATTTATCCAGCTGTTGATGTCGTCCGGGTTAAAATCCAGGTAAATCCTGCCGGTGGTGCGGAGAAGCAGCTGCTGAAACTCCTCAAACGTGCAGTCGTCGGCCTCGTTTATCCATAAATGGGTGCGTTTACGGCCCCGCACTTTATGCGGGTCGCTGATGGAGATAAACTCCATAATATTGGAGCCGTAGCTCAATACCCTTTCTGTTTTGCGATGGGTAATTTTATTTGCAAAACCAATTTCTTCAATTATCCGCAACACATCGCGCATGGCCGAATCGCGCAGGGCGGGCCACGATGTGCGCACTACCGATAATACTTTATTTTCACCGGTGAGCAGCTCTTTTACAAATAACTGCCCCAGCGACCATGTTTTTGAGCTGCGCGTGCCGCCCCGGTTTATAATTATCCGTTTATCGCTTTCAAGGGTGCGGTCATACAGGCTGGTTACCTCAAAGCTAAACGCCTCGTTTTTTACTGATAAATATGTTCTTTTCCTGTTCATTAAGTCAAATGGTTATCCGCCTCATCAATTCTCTCACGGCATCCATAAAACAGGCGTTACATCCTGAGTTGGAAGGCGCCATCCCGGCGGCCATACGCAATTCGTTCACGGTTTTCCGGTCTTCATTGGTAAAAAGGCTGACCCGGGATTGCTCCCATACTTCCCATTTTTCTTTTATAAGAGGAATTTTCTGCAATTGATTTTCGGTGTACATACGTTTTTTTTAGTGTGTTTTTTTTAACTCACCCCAAAAGGGCAGTTAGGGGTGAAAGTGCTCAGGTTTTCCCCTCTCTGATTGCAACCAGAGAGGGGGCCGGTGCTTACAATGACGGTTACCGGAAGTGAGCTTAAAGTTATTTGGATAGGTGCCGGTACAAAAAATGGCTGATTGCGGATGCCGCCACTGCCTGCAGCAATACCTGCACGGCTGTGCCCAG
>DASPJH010000226.1:0-2353 GCA_035628715.1 Bacteroidia bacterium | reverse complement strand
CGGTAATGGTGAAGTAATCGGAAATATCGTTGGTAACCACCGGTAAATTTAAAAATACCGTGGCGTTATTGGATTGCACGGGGGTTATTAGCCCTGAATTTTCAACAAAAACTCCTATCGAAGGAAACACCACCCCTCCCGGAATTTCGGTTGCTGTGAGCGCAGGGGTACCGGTATATTTCAGCCGGGCTGTAACCGACGTATAAATTTTATAATACCCCGGTTTATCACAAATAAATTTACCGGTAGCGGTATTATAGTCGTTTCCGTTATCAAAATACGGCGGGCTATCGGTATTAAATACTATAGGCTGAGCCGAAGAAGGTATATTTTTATGAACTAAGAAACCAAGTGTTACTTCCGTTCCGCTGCGGTTTGCATAAAACAGGCGGCTGTTTACTTCTTCCTGTGTTAAAATAAATTTTTCGCTGTTAAACGGCACAATTAACCGCTTAAATAATTCCGAATTAAAAAAGCTGCTGGTATAGGTAAAACCCGCTTTTTCAAATATTTTATCAACGTATTGTTTTACATAAACACCCGGCTTGAAATATTCCGTTTTCCACCGGGCAGGCACAGCGGAAACAGCAGTGCCGAAGCCGTAATCAATCATAGGGTATACATAGCCTTTGCCCAGCTCAAAGCTCTGCGCCGAATTATTTACCACGATAGAGGTATCCCAGGAATTAGTAATAGTGGCCCGGTTATACGTATGATCAAATTCTGAAAAATCCAGGTCGGTAAGCTCTGCTTTCAGCGGGTTGCCGTCGTCGTCCTCCTGGTTGTCAATTTTGGCAAATAAATCGCCTATTTCGCCGTAGCAAACTATTTTATACGTAATTTTATCACGGGCTGTTATTACCACATCGGTCAGCTGGCAATAGCCTTTCAGCTGCTCAATGCTGTCAATGTAAATAACTACCGGCGCCTTTTTATGCGGGTTGAAATGTTTAATTTCCTGCGGAGCATCATCGGCTTTTAAATCAATATTTACGTCAAAAATGTAATTAAACAATTTGTCGTTAGCCGGGCTGCCGGGTATTTCAATAGTAAGCGTACGGTCGGTTTTGCGCCCGCCGGGGTTTTGTATATCCACCAGTTGCCGGGTAATGTTAATGCTTACCTCGTGCAGCAGGTCTATTTGCGTGTCTTTAATAATTATCTGTGTTCTCATGCGCGTTGCCTGTAATTGGGTTGTGCCAGCTGCATATTCACCGCCAGGCTGAATAATTTTTTACCCGCATAATTCTTCACCTCGTAAGATTCGTCGGTTATGTTTACTGCAATTAATTTTTTAGGGGTTCCGGGTTCTGCCTGCCAGTATACTTCAGGGCTGCCCACCAGCTCCTGCAGCCAGTCGCTTTCTTCTTCCGAAAGCCACCCGCTGCTAAGGGCATACTGTTCGGTTTCTTCAGTGTCAAAAGCTACGGTACCGCGGGCGTATCCCTGGTTGGTCCATTGCATGGTATCCAAATCGGTATAACCGGTAAATTTTTGATACTTACTTTTATTGAATTTGAGGCTGCGCTTATGCCCGCCTGTAAAGGTAAAGCTGTCAAACCGGCCCCAGCGGTTGAGAAAATGCAGGCGGAAGGGCGAGTTGCGGCTGCACTCCCTGTCTATAACAAAGGTGAATGCTTCGCTGATGGCAGTAGTAGAATCGCGCAGCTCAACAGTATATTTAGCCACACCGGCAGTTATAATGCTGTATCCCAAATGATAGGGCCCGCACAATAAGCCCAGCGCCTGGCTGATGCTGTCGCTGGTGCCGCCGTATACGGTGTTATCAATCTGTGTGGCGGCTATTACGGCGCCGGCTGCATCATAGGTGGTTATAAGTGCATTGTTGGCTTTTTTGCTGAGCGATATAAAACCCAGCTCGGCTACTTCATTTTCCCGGATTTTTATGGTTTTGGGCGAGTTGGTAAGAAACCGCGACTGCGTGCCTGGGTGCATATTGAAATCGTTGTAATCAAAATCAATCCAGTCGAGGTATTTGATGGCCGCATTAAAGGTATACCCCGAAGCTGCAACCGTTGTGTCCGAAAGAGCCACGTTGGCGTCCTCCTCTGAAAATTCCACCTCGTAACCGGCAAAGGTTGTATGCACCAGGTTAAACTTTGCCGCACCGGTAGCCAGCGCCAGGTTTTGGGGCACGGGTGCAAACCGGGTTTCCAGCATACGGTGGACATCCGCCTGAATGTAGGGGCCATGCGGCCAGCGGTCGTATTTAAGGGTTTTGATAAGCGAGCCGCCGTGGTATACTTTTACCACGAATTTGAATGCATCGAGCGGGGTATGATCGGTGCTGACGATAAAAGCCAGGTCGTTGTATACCGGGCTTACCAGCTGC
>DASPJH010000225.1:0-4912 GCA_035628715.1 Bacteroidia bacterium | reverse complement strand
TACAGCAAATTTCTGAAGGGTTTCTGTGGTTATCCATTGGCGATGCCACTTGCAGAACTATGTATACTATAGCCATGTGCGCTTTTCTACTATTTGCGCAGGTGGTTTGGCCCATTTGGGTGCCTTTCTCTATCCGGTTGCTGGAAAGAAACGAAAAACGGAAAAAAATATTGACAGCGCTACTGGTTATGGGCATAATGGCCGGCGGCTACCTGGGGGTATGCCTGCTGCTGTTTAATTCAACCGCTAATACGGCCGGAAACCATATCGAATATGCGCTTGATTTTCCCAAAACGCTGGAAATACCGGCAGCTATACTGTATTTTGCCCCCATAGTTATTGCCCCGTTTGTTTCTACCGTAAAGCGTATGCAGTTTCTGGCAATTGTGGCCTTTTTAGCGTATGCCGTTTCGCAGTTATTTTTCACTCAGTATTTAATATCAGTGTGGTGCTTTTTTGCAGCTATAATAAGCATAGTGGTGATTTGGGTGGAGTGGAGGTTGCAAAGCAGGCGCAAGCGAGAAGAATTAATGAGGAAAATAAAGTTTTCAAAGCCGGATTAACCTAAATATTTTCCAATTTCAAATTCATTGCGCCTTAACCCAATCTCCACCTTGGTTTTAAACCACTGCTTCACTGTCGGGTTATTATAAACTTCGTTTTTATATTTTTCAATTATGGAAGGATGGAATTTAGCGATGGTTTTAGCGCCCCATCCTATCCCTTTTTTGGTATGGAAGTCGGTGGAGTTGGCTAATGATAGCAGCAATTTAAATACCTCGTCTGCATAATATATCGCCAGTCCTTTTTTTGTGGCGTAATGGGCTGTCACACCCACCGAGCGTACCAACCAGCGGTCTTGGTTTTCAGCTAATAGCTTTAATTCCGGCAACATTTTCATAGGGTATTTAAGCAAACCATGCCCCATTACCCGCTCACCAATAATATCGCATACATACCATTCATTACCATAGGTTATATATTCAGCGGCTTTAGCCAAACTTTTTTCAAAATGTTCGTTAAGCCGCAATTGAAGCATCATACCTGCAATAACCCAGCTGCCCATTACTTTGGACTTTACCAGGGCATCCAGGAACTCAATATGTTTATCAGAAGAAATATGTTTAAACAATTCCCTACCGCAATACTCCAGTATAGGAAACTTTATCCTTTTGGACAGAATAACAGAATTAACAGCAGTTGCCAAACTGAAGGTTTCCGAGCCTTGCAGCGAATAACACTCCTTTAGCAAACCGGCAGCAACCGCCTTACTCTGGATAATTTCAGCCACCATCCAGTCCTTTCAATATTTTTTTGGGTAATGTACCTTTTACCAACTCGTAAGATTGTTTGATATGATGTTTCCATTCCTCCATAGTGAAGCGGCCGGCCTTTTCTACCAAAATCCATTTATACCTTGCTACATATGGTGCAGGGGAAATGCCGGCGGTGGCAGTTAACTCATCAAATTCACTGTCGGTTACTTTCATGCTCACCTGCAGGGGGCCATCCACACCGGTAACGCAAAACATCTTGCCGCCGATGCTGAAACACAGGTCGGCCCCCCATTTAATATCCTCGGTAACATGGGGAAGCGAAGGGCAGAAGGCGCGGAGTTGTTCGGTGTTCATAAAGCAAATATCATCTGAAAGAGTCGTTTTTTATATCTGTCTGATTGTTGCCAAAACCTTCCTTTCTATAAAAAATAACTTAATTGGTATAAGCGTCAACTATTGGTAAACGCTTATCAATAGCTTTACCATAGTTATTTGTTAAAGTATGAAGAAGCCTCCTGCGCTGAACCATGAATGCCCCAACTATAAGAGACGGTATACATACTGTTCATTTGCAGGGTTATCCATTTTGCCGTTCGCGGCGTTATATTTGTAAAAAGGCAACGTATGGTTTAACCAGCAAGTCTTAACTGAGAGAAGAAATTTTGGGCCGCTATATATATATCTTTTTTATCATTGCCATTTTGCAATGCTTACCACTATGTGGCCAGTACGAGTTTATTGAGAACAAAGGCCAGTGGGATGGCAGGATGCTGTACCGCGCAAAAGTGCCTGCAGGGTATCTTCACCTGGAAAAAACAGGCTTTAACTGGTTTTTTTACGATGACGAAGCTTTTGGCAAAATAATTCATAACCACCGTCACGGCGACACTGCGGGAATTCCTTCCTATTACAAATACCATGTGCTGAAAATGGATTTTGTGGGAGCCAGGCCGCTTACTGTTGTTCCTTCAGCGCCCAACTCTACTTATTACAATTATTATTACGGTAAAGACTCATCAAGATGGGCCACCCGCGTACATGGATACTACCGCCTTGACCTTAAGAATATTTGGGAAGGCGTGGATATAAAAATGTACTCCTCGCCCGCCGGGCTAAAGTACGATTTTATTATCAAGCCTGGAAACAATGTTTCTACCATTAAAATGCGGTACAGCGGCCAGGAAGGCATGATGGTGGACGAAGGCCGGCTGAAAATTAAAACCTCTGTAAATACACTGGTTGAAGAAATACCGGAAGCCTACCAGTATATTGGCGATACAAAAGTGCAGGTAAAATGCCGGTATGTATTAAAAGGCAGCGTGCTGGGCTTTGAAACCGGCGCTTACGATACCTCCCGCCCGCTGGTAATAGACCCCGTGCTGGTGTTTATTACCTATTCAGGCTCTACTGCTGATAATTTCGGGTTTACTGCCACTTATGATTCCAGAGGCAACCTGTATGCCGGGGGAAATGTATCAGAACCTACATTGGTGCCCAACGGTAAATACCCTACTACTCCGGGGGCCTTTCAGCAAACTTTTGCCGGCAAGGCTTCTGACAGCGGGCCGTATGCCGGATTTCCGTGTGATATTGGTATTAGCAAGTACGATTCCAGTGGTAATAACCTGCTATATGCAACATACATTGGCGGAACAGATAATGACTACCCGCACAGCCTTATAGTGGATGCCCAGGACCAATTGGTAATGATGGGAAGTACTTATTCTGATAACTTTCCGATTCTCAAAAATTGTTACGATACATCTAAAAATGGTATTAATCCCAACGCTGATATAATACTGGTAAAATTTAATAATGATGGCACAGCGTTATTAGGTGCTACCTATATAGGAGGAGCAGAAGAGGATGGTGTAAATGGTGAAAGAAACGGCCCTTTTCCAGACACTCTCGTATATAATTACGCTGATGATTTTAGAGGCGATGTACTAATAGATATTAAAGGAAACATATTAGTGGCTAGCTGTAGTATGTCACCTGATTTTCCTTTAAAAAACCCCGTGCAGCCATCGAAAGACATTGGGTATGATGGGGTCGCTTTCAGTGTGGATGCCAACATTGAAAAATTGCTATGGTCAACTTATTTGGGGGGCAATGATAATGATGCATTATATTCTATTAAAACTGATGATAATGACAATATAGTAGTTGGAGGTGGTACAGAAAGCAATGATTTACCTACATCGTCCAAAGCTTTATACAAAACATACAGAGGTGGTGATGCAGATGGTTTTATAGCGGTATTTGATTCAACGCCAAATCATAAAATTAAATATCTTACTTATTACGGAAGTAATGAATATGACCAGGTTTACTTTGTGGAAGTAGACCGGGAAAATAAAATATATGCTACCGGGCAAACGGAAGGTAATATACCAATTAGAAATGCTGTATACGGGGAGCCCAACCGGGGACAATTTATCGTGAAATTGAATGAAGAACTGGATACCATCATCTTTGCTACAACCATAGGCAGCCGCGTTGGAAACCCTGATATTTCCCCTACTGCTTTCCTGGTGGATAATTGCGATAATATTTATATATCGGGATGGGGATCTGATCTTTCTGTCAACGACCACTCAGGCAGCACTATTGGATTGCCTGTTACGGCAGGGGCTATACAGCCCACCACAGATGGTAATGATTTTTGGACGGCAGTTTTAACTCCGGGTGCCCAAAGCCTGCTATACGCCACATTTTTTGGAGGTACACAAACTGATGACCATGTAGACGGTGGTACCAGCCGTTTTGACAAACGGGGTGTAATTTACCAGTCTATTTGCGGCAGTTGCCCCGGAGCCCGAAGTGCAGCTAATTTTGTTACTGATTTTCCAACCACTTCAGGCACGGCTTTTCCAACCAATCTTAGTCCGCGATGCAGCAATACATCCATAAAGCTGGATTTCCAGATTACTTATGCCGTGGATGCAAGGTTTGATGTAAACCCCAAACTGGGCTGCCAACCCTTGGACGTGCAGCTGACCGACCTGAGCTTTAATGCGCAGCAATACAAGTGGGATTTTGGCGACGGCAGTCCGGTGGATACTACTCAAAACCCTAACCACACGTATACACGGCCCGGAAAATACCGCATTAAACAGGTTATTACCAATCCGAATGCCTGTAATTTTTCTGATTCTTTTTTCCGAACGGTAGAAGTAATTGATGGTGGCGAGGCCGATTTTACATTTACTCAGAAAGAATGTAATAACACCGAGGTAATCTTTGAGAATACTTCAGACGGAAGCAACCTTGGATACGAATGGAAATTTCCTGACGGTACTACCAGCACCGATGAAAATCCGAAGTTTGAGTTTGCCGGTCCCGGAACACACATGGTTACATTAGTGGCTAATCCGGGTACCCTGTGCGCAGATTCTGTCACCCAATCCATAACATTAAAAGACTACCGGCTGAGTGACTGGAGCTTTCCAAATGTTTTTACACCCGGAAACGATTCGCTTAATAACTGCTACTCGTTTGAAGGGTTATTGGTGGAGTGCGATAAGGTGAAAATAAAAATATTCAACCGCTGGGGCGAGCTGGTTTATAAAACCGAAAGCGCGGCCGATTGCTGGAACGGCAGGATGCTAAACACTGGCGATGAACTTCCTGAA
>DASPJH010000224.1:0-5172 GCA_035628715.1 Bacteroidia bacterium | reverse complement strand
TTCTTGGTACACCTACTGTTGATCCTTCTCCTTCCAATGCAGAGCGTTGCGGTACGGGTAGCGTTTTACTTAACGGCGGCGCAGCAATAGGCACCTCGGTATTCTGGTTTGACCAGCCAAGCGGGGGTAAATTAATGGGGGTAGGTAACACATTTAATACTCCCAATATTCATGCGCCCAATACGGCGACTTATTATGCTACCAGCGCAAAACTTTCAGGAGACTCAGCACTCACAACAGGTTTTGGAGGTGGAAACTATGCCGGACCGGGATTTATGGGTGGTAATATGTTTGAGGTAACAATACTGAAAACTGTGGCTATTGATAGCCTTGCCGTCCACCTGTATCTAAGCAACACCCAATCGGTATCAATATACATGAAACAGGGTACTTACAATGGTTTTCAGTTCAACCCCGGCGCATGGACATTTATTCATAAAGCGGATGTTAGGTCCCGCAATCTTGGAAACGGGACGTATGTAAAGCTGAAAAGCCCTTTGTTTCTTCAGCCTGGCACCTATTCATTCTATATTTGGGCAAATGAAAACCTGGTATTCCACGCTCAGCCTCCTGCTCTTAAAACTATAGGAAATTCAGCTATTGTTACGAACCATGGTATTGCCATGAGGGATTCCTTTAACACCATATTTGGCGGAGCTTATAACTGGAACGGAACGTTTTATTACCACGAAGTGTGCTTAAGAAACAACCGTGTAGCCGTTAATGCCACTGCAAAACCGCTTCCAGTGGGTGCAGGCCTGGGCAAGGGCACACCTTTTAAAGGGACTTATAATGCTGGTTTGCTAAATATGCCCGACGTGGTGGCGAACCCTGACGATATAACTTACCAGATTGACCCTCCTTCGGGTTATCTGAGCTCGGATTATGGTACAAAGTGGAACATTACTTCTATTGTAGGCCGCACTTCTGCCGGAAACAGCATACCTTCAGGTGATTTGTCAGTAACCAATCCCGGGTCGGCTTCTGGAAAGGTGGTTTATACACCGTCATCGTCGTATACCGATAGCATGATACGTATTACAATGACTGTTAAGAGCCTTTTAACTAACTGCGATTCGGTTATTGAACGCTGGATTTATGTAGCGCCCAGGCCTAACGCTGATTTTATAAACACAACTCCCTGTGATGGCGATCCCGTTGCGTTTAGCAACAAATCGGCTATACTTAAAGGCGTTTTAACTTATCACTGGAATTTTGGTGACGGTGAAACATCTGACCTGTCTGATCCCGAACACGTGTATCCTCAGGATGGAAACTACAATGTAGAATTGGTAGTTACCTCAGATTACGGTTATGTAGATACCTTCAGGCAAACGATTTCGGTGAGCGAAAATCCTGTGGCTGATTTTGATGCCACTAATGCCTGTGAAGGCACGGCTGTTAAACTAACAGATGCTTCAACCTTACCAACAGGAACTACTACTCACAGATGGATTATGGGCGATGGTTCACCCGACCAAACTACCAATATTGCTTCAAGGCAATATGTAAACCCGGGAATTTACCCGGTAACGCTTGTAGTTTCTGTTAACGGATGCTTCAGCCAGGTAACCAAATATGTTACCCAGGCCCCAAGAGGTAATCTGTCTTTTACTGCTGATTTGGGAGAATGCGACAATGCAGACATCAGCTTTAACAATACCAGCGTATCGCCCGAGTTTGGAACTGTAAGCTACCTGTGGAGTTTTGGCGATGGCATGCAGCAAACCGGCATTAATGCAACTCACAGCTACAATAAATTTCAGGCATACAATGCCACGCTGTATTCATTTACTGATTTTGGATGCGTAGATAGCGCCAAATTACTTGTGAACCTCCGGGAATCTCCAAAGCCAGCCTTTACCGTAGCGGGAAGCGTATGTACAGGCGAAGATGTGAGCTTTAGCAATATTACCAACGTGCCTCCTGGCGAAACAAATACTTATTCATGGGATTTTGGCGATGCGTTTGTTTCTTCTGCAGCCAACCCGGTGCACAGGTACCCTGCAGCAGGAGATTATACTGTGAAACTGAAAGCAGTTAGTACTAATGGTTGTGAAGGAGAAGGTGAAGGGCAAGTTTCTGTTGAGCAAAAGCCTTCGGCTGATTTTGTAGTGAATAAGGTTTGCGAAGGCGGGGTAACTGAATTTACAAATAATTCAATAATTCCTACAGGCACCCTCACTTATAACTGGGATTTGGGCAACAGTACCACTTCTGCTTCGGTTAATCCTTCGGTTACTTATGCTGCAGCCGGGTCATATAATATAATGCTTATTACCACTTCAGCAGCTGGATGTGTTGATACTGCTACAGGAACTGCTGTGGTGGCGGCTATACCCCCGGTTAATATTGTTGCCCAGTCGGCAGGTACAGGAAACGGAACCCTAGTGTTTACAACATCTTCTACCGGCGTAACATATAAATGGTTGTTTGGCGATGGGGGCTCATCAGAAATTCAGTCGCCTTCATACAGGTATTTAATACCCGGTACATGGAAGGTAACCCTGAAAGTAACTTCACCTGATGGATGTATTAACTCAACCAGCACTGATGTTGTTGCTAACCCACTGTCAGCCGGTGTTGCTAATAGTGGAAAGCTGATGGTTTATCCCAACCCAGGCTCCGGAATTTATTACCTCGCATACTCAGGAAATTCACCACTCCACTCTATTACTGTAACAGATATGCTTGGCAGGGTAGTGGCAGGATTTAATCCGGGAGCGAATGGCGAAACGGTGATTGATTTAACTTCGAAAACAGCAGGGGTATATATTATTACTCTTGTTGATACTGACGGAAAATTAACCACAGAAAAAATTACTCTCGAAAAATAATTTTCGGTAACATAAAATTTTTATAATCCCCGGTAATACTAATGCCGGGGATTTTTTTTGTAATTCTTTAGTAATCTGTCTTTAAAAGAGCAATAAATATTATTTGCGTTTGTGTTGCAATTGTTAAAATAGTCTTAAATTAGCATTCTCAACCTACCACCAACTTTATGAAGAATTTTTACAGTTCTAGTAAAAAGCTATTGCTTTTTTTGCCCATTTTATTGGGTTTTTTAAATGTCTCCTGGTCACAGTCGGTTTATTTTCACATAAATGAAACGTTTAGCGGGTTTCCTGGGGGAGCTAACGCTTTGCCGCACAATGGCTGGACCAACGTTGTACAAGCCGGTGATTTAAACTTCGACACATGGAGGTTTACTAACCCGGGTTCCCGTACAGTCTCATCCCCTGCATCAGGACAGGTGGCACAATTTGACAGCGATTGGAACTCATTAAATGGCGGCGCTGAAGACGTAAGTCTTACTACACCTATAATTGATACCCGGGGTTATGACTCAGTTTGGGTTAAGTGGGACCACCAGTTCCAGGCAGGATTCGGCGGGGCATGGCGCGTGGAAGCTTTTAATGGTCTTGCCTGGGTTACAGTTATTGGGCCCAATACAACTGCAATAGCATGGCGTTCAGATTCAGTCAATATTTCAACTGCTTGTGCCAATAGGCAGAATGCCCGTGTACGTTTCCGCTGGACAGGAAACTACTCATGGTGGTGGCAGGTGGATAATATTCGCGTATATTCTCCCGTTCGGAGCAACGAATGTGCTACCATAGGGGCTGCAATGTTTGCTGGACAGTGCGGCAGCGCAACTGATAGTGTGCGTCTAACTATCCGTAACACCAGTAATGCCAGCATGAATAATATACCGGTTAAAGCACAGGTTACAGGTACAATAGGCGCAAGCCCTATAAACAGTACCGTTACTTCCACATATACCGGAACACTTGCTCCCGGGCAAATTGCTGTAATGTCATTGGGAGCCTTCAATACGCTTGCCGGCGGCACTATTGATGTAGCTGCATCAACTGATGTTGCGAGCGATACAAAACGCACCAATGATTCTGTAAAGCTTACAGGAGTTTCAATTTTTGGTACACCGGCATTGCCTACGCCTGCTAATAATGCAAGGTGCGGTGCCGGACCAGTTATTTTAGATGGGGGCATAATACCGGGTAACACAGGTATTTGGTATGATAATGCCGTAACCACTGCGCCATCGTGGTCAGGTTCAACCCGCAGCACGCCTACAATGAGTACTCCAAGCACTATCACTTACTACGTCTCTCAGGCCAGGATTTCAACCTTCAGAAATGTGAACCCCGGATATGGAGGAGCCGTATGGTATGGTGCAACCAATCCAGGCGGTAATATGTTTACCGTAACAGCTATTAATAACCTGATTATAGATAGCCTTGGTGTGCACATTCCTAATACTAACGGAGCTTCAGTTTCTGTGTATTACAAAACCGGGGGCTCAGCAGGTTTTGAAAACAACCCTTCAGCATGGACATTATTATCCACTTTAAAAGTAACCGGTGCAGGTGTTGGTGCAGCAACAAGAATAAAAATTGATCCCCTTACTATACCTGCCGGGCAAACTTATTCCGTATATGTGCGCAGCGATAATGAAATGCAGTTTTCAAGCGGCACTTACTCCGCAACTAACGCTGACTTAACCCTTACCTCTGCGACCGCTGTTTCCGGACTTTTTGGAGGTTCTAACCCCGGATATTCATGGAACGGTACCATGTACTACCGTATATACTGCGAAAGCAACAGAGTGGCTGTAACAGCTACTGCTAATCCGGCTCCGCAGGCCTCAGATCTTGATCCGGTTGTGCCTTTTAGAGGTAAAAGATTTGATGGAACTGTTTCATCGCCCGATATCGTCGCACCTCCTGATTCAGTTCAGTATGATATTTTAACCCCCTCAGGATTCCTTGTTTCAGGCTATGGCTCAGGCTCCGCCTGGTATGTTTCCAATGTAGATGCCCGCACACTTAGCGGAACAGTTATTCCGGCAGCTGATCATTCAATTCTTGCTCCTGCCGGAGGTAATGGCGCCCGTCTTCGTTTCAGGCCTTCTACAGGATTAATAGATAACACAGTTCGGTTTAGAATAACCCTGAAACGTAATGACAATGGTTGCGATACCGTAATTGAAAGAATAATTTATATTGCTCCGCGTCCTAAAGCTGACTTTAATTTCCCCCCTACCTGTGATGGTCAGCAAATTGTATTTAGCAACAGCTCAAATATTACGCCTTCAGGTTCTATAAGCCATCAATGGTATTTTGGCGATTCCGCAGCATCAGATTTTAT
>DASPJH010000223.1:0-3685 GCA_035628715.1 Bacteroidia bacterium | reverse complement strand
AAACGGCTACAGCACCAACGTGGGTGATGAAGGCGGTTTTGCCCCCGATATCAAAAGCAACGAGGAAGCCATTGAAACCGTGCTGAAAGCCATCGGGGAAGCTGGCTATAAACCCGGCAAGGATATATGGATTGCCATGGATGCCGCTTCCAGCGAGATGTACGATGCTGCCTCGGGCCTGTATAAGTTCCACAAGTCTGACAACAGGGCGCTGAGCTCAACCGATATGGTGGCCTACTGGAAGGAGTGGACCAGCAAGTACCCCATTGTATCCATCGAGGACGGCCTGGCCGAAGACGACTGGAAAGGCTGGAAAGAGCTTACCACCGCTATTGGCGACAAGGTACAGCTGGTGGGCGACGACCTGTTTGTTACCAACGTGAAGCGCCTGAGCAAGGGTATTGCTGAAGGCATTGGCAACAGCATACTGGTGAAAGTGAACCAGATAGGCAGCCTTACCGAAACTATTGACGCCATCCACATGGCTACGCGTAACTCATATACCAACGTTATCAGCCACCGTAGCGGGGAAACCGAGGACACCACCATTGCTGATATTGCCGTGGCTATGAACAGCGGTCTTATCAAAACCGGAAGCGCCAGCCGTACCGACCGGATTGCCAAGTACAACCAACTTCTCCGCATCGAAGAAGAACTGGGTGCCCAGGCCCGCTTTTTGGGTATGGACTTTAAGTACGTTAAGTAATTGGTATAAAGTACTTAAGTATATAGTATAAAGTACCCGGAGTGGAAGCTGCAGGGTATTTTTTTGTTTACCGTTCGTCAAATTTCAAACAGCTTGTTACTACTGCACCAACGGTTTTCTGGGACTTGGCCGAAGGTTTTTAGCTATCAGCCGTCAGCCATCAGCTTTCAGTTTGACTTGCCGTTCGTTAAATTTCAAACAGCTTGTTACTACTGCACCAACGGTTTTCTGGGATTTGGCTGAAGGTTTTTAGCTATCAGCCGTCAGCCATCAGCTTTCAGTTTGACTTGCCGTTCGTCAAATTTCAAACATCTTGTTACTACTGCACCAAAGGTTTGCTGAGATTTGCCGGAGATGTCCCCACCCTGTCATCTCCGCAGGACAACAAGTTTCAAATCGAACGACCTTTTTGCATACACGTTTCAAAGAACTTCTGATAATGTGTAATTGGAATTCTTTGAATTTGGGCAAAAAAAAATTAATTTTTTTTCTACGGGAAAATAGCATAGATACTTTCTTACACTTTCTCGTGTAAATCACAATTTATCAGCCAGTTCCCCAATTCGTCTTGTATCCTGCTCTTCCATACATTTAAAATGCCCCAGCGGGCATTTTTCGTAGCCGATTTTTGAACAAGGGCGGCAGGGGAGGGTAATCTCAAACATTTTAGCTTTTAAAGCTGCTCCGGAGTTGGTCCTATAATAAGGGTACATGCCAAACTCAGGTACGGTGTTGCCCCAAACGGATAGTATAGGTACGTCCAGCGCGGCGGCTATGTGCATCATACCCGTATCGTGGGTAATAAGGCCCTTTGATTGCTTTACTGCCAATGCCGATTGGTGCAGGCTCAGCTTTCCGCACAGGTTAATAGCCTGCTTATTGGTTGTACTGTTAATAATAGCATCCCCGTTGGCAGCATCTTCTTTTCCACCCAGTAACACCAGGGGCAGGCGGATATTATTAGCAGTATCCACAATTTTATGGTTGGGCAGCTTTTTGGTGTTGTGCTGGCCGCCAATGGCAAAAGCTATATAACCGTTGTTATGGCTTTCAGGCAATAAGCCTGTAATACTTTCCCCGGCGGGAATAAAGTAATCCAGTCCCTGTCCGTCGTTTTTCACTCCCAAATGCGCGGTGGTATCCAGGTAGCGGTCTACAATATGTTTATCGGGCAGCAGGTTTTTCTTAAAGGTAACCAGCAGCCATTTTTGAAAATTCAGTTTTTTAAATGAATGCACCGGCAGCTTTAGTCCCAATTTTACCTGCAGGGTGCGCAGGTTATGGTGAAGGTCAATTACCTGGTCGTATTTTTCCTGCTTTAGCTCGTTAATGGTTTCTGAAAGCGAATTTTTAAGCGTAATAACCTTATCGATATACGGGTTAACAGACAGGATGGGCTGAAACTGCGACTTGGTAAGGTAGTGCACTTGTATGCCGGGCACCTGCAGTTTAAGGCAGCGCATTACCGGGGTGGTAAGCACAATATCTCCAATGGAGCTGAAACGGATAACCAGTACTTTCAACAGGGCAAAGATAGAAATTTGGTGTGAGCGGCGTTTAGCTTTTAGCCTTTCGCCCCTGGCTTTTAGCTAAAGGCCAAAGGCGAATAGCGAAAGGCGGTATTTAATATCGGGCATAAAACTCAAACTACCTATCTTCGTACCCGGAATGATCAGGGCTGAAAATTTACACAAATCATACGGGCAGCTGCATGTATTAAAAGGAGTTAACCTGGAGATTAAGAAAGGGGAGGTAGTGAGTATTGTAGGTGCATCGGGGGCCGGAAAAAGCACCCTGCTGCAATTGCTGGGAACACTGGATAAATCGGAGCAGGGCAATATTGAAATTAACGGCACCAACATAAACCGGCTACGGGGCACTGAGCTGGCCAG
Organism: Bacteroidia bacterium; assembly: GCA_035628715.1. Classification (GTDB taxonomy): domain Bacteria; phylum Bacteroidota; class Bacteroidia; order UBA8524; family UBA8524; genus SB11. The sequence goes on along the minus strand of DASPJH010000223.1, from coordinate 1,087 downwards.
GTTTCGTAACCGGCACCTGGGGTTTGTGTTCCAGTTTCACCATTTATTGCCTGAATTTACCGCCCTGGAAAATATCTGCATACCCGCTTTTATTGCCGGTATGAATAAATCGGATGCTGAGAAAAGAGCAGAAGAACTGCTGGCTTATATGGGGCTGAGAGAACGCGGCCACCATAAGCCTTCTGAACTTTCGGGCGGTGAGCAGCAACGTATTGCTGTGGCACGTGCCCTTATGAATAAACCTGATGTGGTAATGGCCGATGAGCCATCGGGCAACCTGGACTCTAAATCTGCCGGCGAGCTGCACAAGTTGTTTTTTGACCTGCGCAACCAGTTTGGGCAAACCTTTGTAATTGTGACCCATAACGAAACCCTTGCCGACAGTGCCGACCGCAAGCTGGTGATGAAGGATGGGGTGATAGTTTAATGGTGAGTTGCGAATTGTGATTTAATCACAAAATCAGAAATCAAAATTCAAAAATGAAATTACGGGTATTAATGACAGGCGCCGGGGCGCCCGGCGCGGCGGGCATTTTAAAATGCCTGCAGCAGGATGCCGGTATGGAGGTTATTGTTGCCGATGCCAGTGAAGAGGCTGTGGGCCGCTACCTGAACCCAACTTTTGAGCTAATACCCAAAGCTGCTGATAAAGGGTTTATACCCGCCATTGAAGCGCTTTGTGATAAACACAATATTAACCTTATCTGCCCGCTGGTAACCCGCGAGCTGTTTCCTTTCAGCGAACATAAAGAGCGGTTTGAAGCAAAAGGAATAAAGGTGCTGGTATCTGGCTACGAAGCTTTGTCCATAGCCAATGACAAAGGAAAACTTTACCAGGCGCTGCACAATAACAATATCCTCACTCCCCAGTTTGTAATAGCACATACTGTGGCCGAACTGGAAAGGGCGGTACAGCATTTAGGCTACCCGGGCAAAACGGTATGCTTTAAACCCTGTGTTTCCAATGGTATGCGGGGATTCAGGATTATTGACGACAGTAAAGACGAATTCGACCTGCTGTTTAACCACAAGCCCACCTCTGAATATATACGGCTGGATAAGGCTGTTGAGATACTGAGTTCCCGTC
>DASPJH010000222.1:0-4252 GCA_035628715.1 Bacteroidia bacterium | reverse complement strand
TGACAAAAGGGTGCGGCCTGTGCTGTATCGCACCATTTTGAGTATTGACACCCTGAATCCGCCGGCTGGCGGACAGGGTGACTATCGTCGGGTTGACCTAGTAGTCCTATTAGTTTAATTTAATTACAAGGTGAAGTCCTTTTTTATCCGTATAAGTTTTTACGTATAGTATTTTTTCGCCTTCGAAATAGTATGTATTATCTTCATCTTTAACAACTACATAAATATCTTCAAAAGATAAATTGTCTTTCATTAATTTTATTTGATGGAATCCAATACCGTACTGAGAAGATGAGATTGCTTCAAAAGAAATATTGATATCCGTAAATTCATTCTCCTTTATGAACTTCTTAATCAATTCAATATTCTTTTCGCCGTTGGAGAGTTCAGTTTTGGTGGCGGGTTGGTGGTTTACGTTGGTTACAAAAGAGCTAATCAGCAATACGCCTAAAATAACTACCAGTGATTTTTTTAGTGTTTCCATGTTTTTATTTTTTTGGCCGAAGATAGGGAATTGTAAAAAGTGTTTCCCTCATCCCGGAATTAACCCCAAAATTCGCCCCTCACAAGTAAATCCCTTCTCCTGAAGGAGAAGGACGACGCTCAAGGGTGGTGGGAGTGCTGGTAACCGGGGATGAGGGAACCACCCGCCCATACTTCGGCTATGCTCAGTATGACAGCAGCCACACACAGGCCAGAAACCCGGGGCAGAAAAAATGGTAACAAAAACGGCTTTTTCCTATTACTAAGTAAGCGGGATTAATGGGCTAAGGTATCGGTGGGAATAGTAAGAAAGTGTCCACTTTTCTGGCCGTAACAGCGTAACACTCGTAACAAAGTAACCGGGGTAACACAAAAGTTTGAACCATGATTTTAAAGATTAAAAAAGATTACAGGATGGTAACCCACATGGTGAAAAGACGATTGGTCAAATCCGGGCAAACCGTTGGTGCACTAGTAACAAGCAGTTTCAAAAAGCTGTTCAGAGTTTCCTGTCGGGGAAGGTGGCGGCCCTGAAAGCTGACGGCTTAAATGCCTTCGGTTAAATCCGTTCAAACCATTGGTGCACTAGTAACAAGCAGTTTCAAAAAGCTGTTCAGAGTTCCTGTCGGGGAAGGTGGCATGCCTGAAAACTGAAAACTGACAGCTTAAATGCCTTCGGTCAAATCCGGGAAAACCGTTGGCGCACTAGTAACAAGCAGTTTAAAAAGCTGTTCGGAGTTCCTGTCGGGGAAGGTGGCGGCCCTGAACACTGAAAGCTGATAGCTGACGGCTGATAGCTTAAATGCCTTTGGTCAAATCCGGGCAAACCGTTGGTGCACTAGTAACAAGCAGTTTCAAAAAGCTGTTCAGAGTTCCTGTCGGAAGGTGGCATGCCTGAGACTGATAGCTTAAATGCCTTCGGTCAAATCTGGGCAAACCGTTGGTGCACTAGTAACAAGCAGTTTCAAAAAGCTGTTCAGAGTTCCTGTCGGGGAAGTTGGCATGCCTGAAAACTGAAAGCTGACGGCTGATAGCTTAAATGCCTTCGGTCAAAGCCGTTCAAACCGTTGGTGTACTAGTAACAAGCAGTTTAAAAAAGCTGTTCAGAGTTCCTGTCGGGGAAGGTGGCGGCCCTGAAAACTGAAAACTGAAAGCTGACGGCTGATAGCTGACAGCTGAAACCCGAAAGGCGAAAAGCCAACGGCCAACGGCTAAAGCCTATCCTTTTATATCTCAACCGTTTTGGTAAATTGGCTACATGAAAACTAACCTTTTACCGTGGCTGAGAAAGGCCTCTGAGTTTATTGGCACGCTTATGCCTGAATTTATTATGCTGGTGCTGGGAATAATGGCTTCGTTGTGGCTGGACGACCGCCGCGAAACCGCCGAAGCGCACAGTAAGGAGCGGGAAATTCTGGCCCAGGTGCTGGAAGATTTGAAGGCCGATACAGCTAAGGTTAACAGAAACCTGGTTGTTGTAACCGGAAGGATGGCGGAGAACGCAAGGCTGGCGGAAATTTCGGCTGACAGTATAAGCGCCGATTTTATGAAAACGTACCGGAATACCCGCCTGGTAATGAATTATGAGCCGTTTGAACACTCGAAGTCGGGGTACATTGAATTGGCTGCACAGATGGAACGCGTTACGGATAAAAGGCTGTTAATGAATATTATGAGCCTGTATGAGGAACGCTATAAAAATATTGAGATGCTGAACAAACAACACAGTGAGTACCTGATAAATACCGTATATAACTACATGAGCAGGGAAATGCCCTATTTGACAGCGGCCGGGGATATAACTGCTGAAAAGGTGCAGGCCTTTGAAAAAATGCTGCTTTCGGACGAGTTTAAGCACCTGCTTTTTTTTGATATACGGCTAAGGGTAAACCTTGAGATGGGTTATAAAGCCACTTTTGAGGAGCAAAAAAAATTGCTCGCTGAAATTGAAAGGGAATTGGAGAAGGGATAGGGGCTTACTGCCCGGTTTTTAGACCCTCGGTTGCAGGAAAATCCAGTTGCTGGTGGATTTCTTTCAGGCGCGTTACAAAATCCTCGTTGTTCAGCTCGGTATATATCTCTTTTAAGGTCTCTGTTTCATTGGGGTTTTCCCGCTGCGCGTGGTTGGCCAGTATAGTAGTGCATGATTGTACCTTGCCCAGCAGGTATTTGGCAATTTCCTTCATTCCGTTTGCGTCTGTAGACATGTTTTCCATATATAACCAGCAACAATAAAAGGGTGCAAAGTGTTCGTGCACCGGCGATGAATATTATTTGAGATTGGGTAACAAAAAAGCAGTTTTCCAATTAATAGTAGTTCAGCTATTCGCCTTTTGCTTTCGCTGTTAGCTAAAAAACTAAAGGCCCAAAGTTAAAGCCAATGGCTAAACGGATGAAAGTTGTTGCAAAAGTAGTAGAACAGTTCTGCTAAAAAAATCCCGCCATTCCCTTAGAGGAATGACGGGTTCAACAACTACTACTAACAAATTCTACTTTCTGAAAAACAGATATTTTGAAATAACTGATATGGCTATTAATAAATAAAACCCTCCCAGGCCGTAAATGTTCATCTGGCGGATATCCTGTTTCAGCATAGCCTCATTTTCGGCTAATTCATACCGGAAACCGGTGGTAGAATAATACACCGTATAATCATCCGCAGATACATTGGTAATTACCTCGCCCGATGCGCTCTGGCGGTAGGTTGCATTACCGGCAGGGGTTATAACTTTTGGGCCCAGGTTTTTGATGAAATAATATTTATTGGAGATTTTACTGAAATTTTCAATATCGCTTAATTTACCTGGTGTAAATGCATCGCTCTTTGATTTCTCGGCTAATAAATCAAATGTAAAATCGTAACAATTTTGTACGCCCGTGCGGAAATGACCGGTTTTACTGCCTTCGGAAAATAATTTCATCCAGGCTAAAAATTCGGGATTGGTGAAAGAATAACCGGGATTGGTATATCCCATATCACTGGATTCATAAATGTCTACCTCAAAACGGTTGTCCTCCGTGCGGGCCAGTTTTTTAAGGGTAAAACCACCTTCCAGGCATTTATAAACAGTATATAATTGGGCTTCCTCCCACCACTCTTCTTTTGGACCATTGGCTACAGTTTTAATAATTCCGTTTTTATTGCGGCGGCCTGTATATCCGGTTTCAATAAATTCACCGGTAACGTCGGTTTTCTGTCCGTCAATAATGGCAGTTTTTCCGTCAAACAGCTCATTTATCTGCTTATTAATTTCGGTCTTTTGCTTCTCTTTCCTATTACTTATTACAGCGGATACTATATATATAATAGCAATGCTTAATACACTTATAGTGGCCACTGTAAAAAATGTACGTATTGCGGCACGCATCCTGCGCGGTTTGCTTTTTAGGGGCCTTACCGGCGCTGAACTGTCTGCCGAAGCAAGCTCAGAAACAGCTTCCAGTTTTGCAGGCGATTCCATACCCTCTTTCCATACCAGTGTTTCAGCGTTCAGGTTGAAATCTTTGATTTCCTTTACTAAGAATGGGCCTTTAGGATTTTCCCCTTCCATGATATAATAGAGATTTTCCATTGGTTTAGAGATTGTTAGAATTCAAAATTAAGAAAACTAGTTCATATAAATGCAAATTTTTCTAAAACTTTTTGCTCTATTGTTAAAGTTTTTTCAGCTTTCATTGATTCACAGCCCGTTGTAAAGATTTTGAAAAAAGTACTTGACTCTTACCTAACGTCATAGTTTATGTTTGCAGCATGATTGATGAAAGGCAG
>DASPJH010000221.1:0-13201 GCA_035628715.1 Bacteroidia bacterium | reverse complement strand
TCCATGTGTGGGAACAATTTATCATGGGAACACTTATGCAATGGGCGGCGAAGTGAACACCGCTCCGATAAACATTCCTCCTTTGCCACCAGGCGGTGAGTATGTGGCAAATATTGCATGGTTCCCTCCAAATCCTTTTTGGTATGGGACACGGATAAGACCATTCGGCATAGGGGTTAATATTATTCCTGATTCAGTAGATGTTTGCCTGTTAGGCCGGATACTTCATTGTGAGCGTGATTCTTTTGGGCTTACCAGAAAAGAAGTCCAAAACATTAAACCTAACATTTACCATAACAACAATATTGTTACCCGAAATGTAAAACTATTCAATATTAACCGTATTCAACGTAAATCAATGACGTGGCTGGTAGTGCGAAACCCGGACGACCAAACTTCCTGCACCGACATTAAATTACCTGCGAACACAGGGTTTTCTGCGGTAGGTTCTGTAAAAATTCATTTAGATGAGAAATTGTTAGATGCTTGGGAAGCTGGCGGGCTGTCAGGTTCGGGTTATACTATGTTGGATTCAGGCACACTACAAGTTACCCCTTATCAAACTTTCGAAATGAATAATATCTGTCTTGATATTAACGAAATTGCCCAGATAGGGGTAGAGTTTGAATTAGACAGCCCTGCCACATTTACAACGGCTGCAACGTATCCCTTTACAATGGGTCAGTATATGCCCTCGACTGACAATATTGTCGGGGCTGTAAACTTTGATGTGACAGTATCATTAGATGGTTATGATAGTAGTGGCGACCATGTGGATTCGCTCGAATTTGCAATTTCGCCAAACCCAACTTTCCCTGGCTTAGTGCAGGTATCCATAGACTGCAATTTTTCAACATCAGGAGCAACAATCAATGTTTATGATGGATTAGGAAACCCTGTTATTACGCCACATTACATTGGCACTTTATCGTCCGGTGGTCAGATAGAGTCAGTAAACCTGAACGGCGTGTCTTCAGGGGCATATAATATGGTTATTACAGCCAATGGGGTGAATTATAGTGGAATAGTCATAGTCCTTTAACTTATTGCTACTATGCAACATCAGTAGCAATCTTGAATACAAACCAAAGCCCCGCCGGGATGGCGGGGCTTTTTTATTAATGTGTCGTTAACGGTACATTAACAAAATGGAGATACACTTAAACAGATATATTTGCCAATAAACCAGCAATGTCTCAGGTTTAAGGTCATGCGGCAATCCTTTAGTATACATTAGCAAGTCAGAATTATAGTTATCCGTATTTCAGATTCCTTATTGCACTGTAAAACAAACTTAAAAAATGTAGGTTTTATAAAAAATTGCTTTGACTGACTGTTCGCCTCTCTGTTTATTAACAGGAATGGGATTCTTCACCCATGCGGGATACATCGGCAATCAATTTAAGTTTTATTTTTATGGAGACACAGAAATTAAACACTGTTCGTTTTACTTCAAATGAAGAAAACAGCTTTTTTGATGTAGTTCAGCATAGAGTAAGTGAGTATTTTTCTTCACGGAAAATAACACCATACGCAAATACAGCTATGTGGGCTAAAACTGTAATTATGCTGCTCATTTACTTTGTTCCTTATGGAATAATGGTTACTGGATTAGCGGCTGGCAATCTCTTATTTTTCTATGGGCTGTGGGTAATGATGGGTATTGGTATGATAGGAATAGGCACATCAGTAATGCATGATGCTAACCATGGTGCCTACTCTGCCCACAAAAACATTAATGATTTTATTTCATATATATTAGAGATACTGGGCGGTTACAGGCTGACTTGGAGAATACAGCACAATATCCTTCATCATACCTACACTAATATTACAGGCTTGGATGAAGATATAGACAGTATTAAATTACTGCGCTTTTCGCCGCGTCAGGAGTGGAGATGGTACCTTTATATTTGGTTTTTTTACAGTATTATGACTTTATACTGGATGACACTTAAAGATTATATGCAATTGGTAAGCTATCATAGACACGATTTACTGAAAAAACAAAAGCTGACCCTGGGGCAGGGTATTGTATGGGTTACCTTATATAAACTATTCTATTATGGATATGTAATGTTATTACCCATACTGTTTTCAGGGGTGCCGTGGTATATGGTGGTGTCTGGTTTTTTGCTTATACACTTTGTAGCGGGACTTACACTTTCATGCATTTTCCAACCGTCACATGTTATGGAAACCTCGCTATATGCCTTACCTGTAGATGTGGATGGGAGGAAGCAAATGGAGGATAGTTGGGTTGAGCACCAATTAAAAAATACTACCAACTTTTCTCCCAACAGTAAAACATTCTCATGGTTTATAGGTGGGCTTAATTATCAAATAGATCATCACCTGTTTCCTCATATCTGTCATATACATTATCCTAAACTATCACCTATAGTAAAAGCAACGGCACAGGAGTTTAACTTGCCTTACACTGTTGAGTCTACTTTTTTTAAGGCATTGGCACTTCATTTTAATATGCTGAAGGTATTGGGAAAAAATATTAAAAGCCATGAAGCACCTGAATAATACGGTTACACTTCCCTTCAACCAGATATGTGAAATCAATCGTCAAATATTTCCTTAAGCATATTTAAAGCGACATTACGCGCATCCTGTGGGGTGTCGGCAACAAATCCGGGATAGTGAATAAATGCTAATGCAGGATTATCTATTTTGCTTATATAAACGTGTTTAGTCTGCGTATGCCAATGGACATTATATGCTTTATTCAAATACTCTATTGTGCCGCAATCAATGGTCATAGATGGTAAACGACCCGAAAATAAAAAGTGGTTATTCTTTGCTTAAGATGGTCTTAAGAAGCTGTATGGCCACGGAAGGGGCGTCTTCTGGTTGCTCCGCGTCTTCTGGTTGCTTTAAAGTCGAAATAATGAATGAAAGACAACTCTGGGTGATTAAGTTTACTGATATAAACTTTCTTAGTATCTGTATCCCAATGAACGTCGTATAAATTATTATTAAACTTGATTGTCCCGCAATACTTGCGTGCCATAAACCACCTTCTTAATCAACTACCCGTTGTTAAATATATAACACTGAAAATCAATGGAAAGTTTTATTCAATCCCCAAATGCCTTTTTAAGCATTTCCATGGCTACAGTTAAAGCACCGTCTTTGTTAGAAGTACGAAAAAGGCTATACGCTATACGAGGAAAGTCCGGGTTGTTTGGTCTGCCCACGTACACAGCATTAGTTTCACTATCCCAATGAACTATAAATTCTATTCCACAATATTCACGACTCATAACATCTAGCATAAGCTTGGCAAGGTAGCAAAAGCCCTACTTCTCAGCAGAGGCTTCAAATCAGACATTCATTTCATAAATGAATTTGTAACACAAATACAAATATGTAACTTATTCTTTTGTGCTTTGTAGATAAATTCAATTAATCTCTTACTGACATTTTTAGCATTTTTTATCCCTTCTTCAAACTATTTTAAAGGGAGCAACTTTAATTTGTTGCTGTGCATAACTTTATAAAGTTGTTAAACTTGCAGGTTTTACTGTAAATCAGTTAGATACTTTCATGGTAATCAAACTTTCATCCGCATTTACCAATAAAATCAAAAGCGTATAAATTTTTAAAAAATAGTTGCACACTTTAGTTCGTTTCCTATTAATCTAAACATCAATTAAGTTAAATATTATGACATGTAGCTCAGTTAATGCCCAATGCATGGGCATGAAACCCGACCGCGTTTTTTTTAGCGCATCAGCATCTATTAGTGGCAATCAGGTTACCATAACCGGTGCATTCAAACCTACTGACGTAGGGAAAACCCTCGTGCTTTATAATTCCATTCCAACCGACTTTCCCTTAGACAGAACTTGGGGGCCTTATCCTACTTACCAAGATTTGGTTGACGTTGGAGTAGCAGCACATGTACCTTATAGGCCATACAAGGTAAACGACACCGGAAGATTTTGGATGTGGGAGAATTCATGTGGTTCATTTTTTGAACTAAAACAGTATGAAACAATAGCTGTATCAATAACAAAATATATTGATGCCAATTCCGTTGAAACCGATTATACATTTGCTGTTTCGTTAAGCAGCCTTGATGCTGTAATGGGCACTGATAACTTTAATACTTTTCAGGACACTGTTGATTATTGTGTAGACAACAAACTGGACTTGTGCATTCCAGATGGCGATTACTTAATTTTATTTTCAGACAAAGCAGATGAGTTCAAACAAGGTATAAGACTTGGCAAGGGTGATTCGTCAAGCATTACAATTACTGGTGAAAGCAAAGAAAAAGCACGCCTGTTTTATGAATATAAAACAGAAGTTATTGGCCGTGTGGATGGGCTGGGTTTTTATAACACTGTAGTAGCAAACGATCATTACGTCCGTATAAACACCTTGCAGGTAGTTGCTCCAGGTTATTTGCCTAAGCTTAGAGGGAACCTCTTACTTGCAATTGTCGGTGCGGATCCTACCGCTGTGAACACACATGGCTTTTTTATGAATAATGCTCACCTTGAATTAAACTCAGTAATAATTGAAGGAGGTGAGTTAAAAAATATGACAGTCGCTGTTGGATTTGATGCAAATACCGGCAGTCCTTCCAATATCACACCGTGTTATTTGACTATTACTGATTCATATATAACCCGTTGTTATGCTATTGCCATCTCTAACCAAGGCGATAGGCCGGTACTCAATGTATCTGATACCACTTTATACAATATTGGTCTTGAAGGGGGGGGTATTGAATTTTGCAGATCTGTCGGGGGTACAGTTTATATAGACAAACAAACAACTTATTCATTAAGAAACGTAATTTTCGATACCTGTATCAGACATGCCTTCCAAATGGAAGGATCAGTGCCATATACAAAACCTACTTTTTACCAGGAGTTGATTAATTGTAAGTTTTTTAATAGCGGCACAGTGCATACTGATTCTGACTATGAGAACACCAAGATACTTGGCTGCGAAATTAATGATGGTACAACAATTATAGCTTTTAACTCTTGCCTTATTGCGAATACAATTTTCATGAATAGTACGTCTGCTGGTATTGAAGCCCGGTCCGGTATCACCATGGATTTGATTGTTGCAGATTGCAGATTTATTAGAAAACCAGCCTTTACGTTCGGTTCGGCCGTTGATGCGCCATTTTTGACCTTAACTTTTGATAATTGCCTATTTGAAGGTGAAACTGGTGCTTTTACAATTACATTTATTACAATGTATGGGAAACAGAGTTTAGTGGTAAGAAACTCATCGGTAATAAAAAATGCGTATAAATTCTTGGATATTTATAATGAAACTAAAGCCCTGCTTGAGAATAACACATTCAAGTTAGTGTCTTCCCAAGAAAATATTACCTTAGATGGTGATGACATAGAGCTTTCATTGATAAACAACCGGTTTCTGGAGAGTAAACCTATAAGGATAACAGGCACGTATACGCATGGCGGGCAAATAACAGGTTATGGGAACTATTTTAAATTTTTAGTAGCTTTTAATAATGTGCCCGCGGGAAGCGTTCCTCCTTATTTCCAAATGCTGCTAGGCAGGCAAGGATATTACCCGAATACCATCCTCATGTTAACCACTAACAGTTTTTTGAGTCAAGTAAATTTTAATTTTGACTTTTATAAGCTAGATAGGGATCCTGAAGATAATCCTGGCACTCCTGTCGAAGTTAAATACATTGCTTTTAACAATTTGTCTTCATACAGTTCTACTGGTATTGGTATTTTCTGCGGCTTGATACGCATCATGGCTGTTCACGATTCCAGCGCCTTGGGAGATATTATAATTAAGAATAATACTACTTTGGCTAATGGCAATATAATTACAGGGACGGGCAGCGATTATACTATGAAACAATATGAGGTGATTGAGTTTTATTACGACAGTAATACCCAATTCTGGAGCATGGTCCGCTAACGAAAATCACAATGTGTCTAAAAAATCCTCTGCAATTTTGCAGAGGATTTTTTGGTTCAAGGATATGATTGCCCGAGCTTATTCGATATGGGGCAAGTTCCGAACGGCAATTAATAATACCGCCAAGACCTTTTGAGTAGTACTTAAAGTTTGTAACAATATTAGAGAAAGCTAAAGGAATCGAGCCCTAAATATATTTCAACATCTAATAGGAGTTTTAAAAGATTTTCTAACTCAAAACTTCGACTTTCTACACTTTTGGTTGACAACGAGAGCTAAATGTTTCTTTTACAGATTCTAGTATAGTTCGACAATGCGGTTAGATCTCTTTAAACAGAACTTTCACTCTTGCCTGTAAATGGCTTTAGCATCAAACAATAAAAATGCGGAGAAGCTAACAGAATTGACATACTGAAAGCATTGCAAGAAAGCCGGTTAATTATAGAACTTGAAAGAAAGTTAGTCTCCGAATGCTCTTTTTAGTATGCTCATAGCGACCATACTTACCTCCTCTAGACTTTCTGCCCTAGCATCTCCGAAAGTCAACCCGAAAAAAGTTTTGCTAAACGAGCGCCTTATATACACCTGATTTGTTATAGCGTCCCAGTGAACGCTAAAGTAGAAATTTTTGTGCTTTATGTAACCGCAAAACCAGCGGCCTTTTGATACAACCATAGACTTCTTTAAATAGCCTCAGCTTGTCAGCGGGGACTCTTTATCTGTATGTTAATAAGCTCAAAAAAAATAACACCTAATTTTGCTGTATGTTTTTGCTTATCCCCGAAATGCTTTTCTAAGGATTTCCATTGCCAACTTTGACAAATGATTAGGCTAATGTAATCTAATTGTAAGCGGTATTCTATAATTTCATTAAGCTAATCCCAAAAACAAACTTTAGAAATGTTGGTTTATAAAAGTAAAATCATTAAGCCTTGTTCATTCTCTGCTCGTTATCGGAATGATTGTAAAAAAGGCGGAGCGTGTTCATGGCATAATCAAATTCTCATTTATGGAACGACAGAAATTAAACACTGTACGTTTTGCTCCAAAAGGTGAAAACAGCTTTTTTAATGTTGTTCAGAGAAGAGTAAGTGAATACTTTTCATCAAGAAAAATAACACCTTATGCAAACACCACAATGTGGGTTAAAACCGTCATAATGTTGCTTATTTACTTTATACCCTATAGCATAATGGTTACTGGGTTGGCAGCCGGTAACTCCTTGTTGTTTTATGGTCTTTGGATAGCAATGGGTATTGGTATGATTGGAATTGGCACTTCAGTAATGCATGATGCTAATCATGGTACTTATTCAGCTAACAAAAACATCAACAATTTTATTTCGCGGGTATTGGAGGTATTGGGCGGATACCGGCTTACCTGGAGAATACAGCACAATATCCTTCATCACACCTATACCAATATTACCGGGCTGGATGAGGACATAGACAGTATTAAACTGCTGCGCTTTTCACCACGGCAGGAATGGAAATGGTACCACCGCTACCAGTATGTTTATATCTGGTTTTTTTACAGCGTTATGACTTTATACTGGATGACTGTTAAGGATTACATGCAATTGCTGAGTTACCACAAACACGATTTGCTGAAAAAGCAGAAAGTAACCCTGGGGCAAGGCATTTTACGGGTTACCTTATATAAGCTATTTTATTATGGGTATGTAATGGCATTACCCATCTTATTTTCAGGAATGCCCTGGTATGCGGTAGTTTTAGGCTTTTTACTGATGCATTTTGTAGCCGGGCTCACGCTCTCATGTATTTTCCAGCCTTCCCATGTTATGGAAACTTCACAATACTCCTTACCTGTAAATGTGGATGGCGGTAGGCAAATGGAAGATAGTTGGGCTGTTCACCAGTTGGCAAATACAACTAATTTTTCTCCACACAGTAAAATGTTTTCATGGTTTATAGGGGGACTTAATTACCAGATAGAACACCACCTGTTTACTCATATTTGCCATGTTCATTATCCCAAATTAGCACCTGTTGTAAAAGCTACAGCGGAGGAATTTAATCTGGCTTATAATGTCCAACCAACTTTTTTTAAGGCTTTGGCTCTCCACGTTAATATGTTAAAGGTTTTGGGGAAGAACATTAAAGAACATGAAGTGCCTGAATAGTAAAGGGTAACTCTATCTTCAACCGAAATATATAAATCAATCTTCAAATATTTCCTTAAGCATGTTTAAAGCAATACCCAGTGCATCCTGTGAAGTGTCAGCAACAAATCCGGATAGCGAATGAATGCTATGCAGGATTGTCTACTTTGCTTATATAAACGTGGTAGAAGCGCGAATGTGGCTATAAGTAATAGGAGATAAGTCCGGGCTCTTTGGCCTACCAACGTACACGGCCTTAGTTTCGCTATCCAAGTGAACTATAAATTCTATTCCCAAATACTTGACTGCTCCACAAAATCCCTACTCGTAGTATCTACAGATAGTTAAAAGCCCCCACTTCTCAGCAGAGGCTTTAAAATCAGATATTCTTTTATGAATGAATTTGTATACACGAATATAACACCCTAATTTTATTTTTAATTCCTTAATCATTAGTAGCAATCTTCTTACGATGTTCAGGTATAAGCTCTCTTGCCACCTTTTAACTTATCTTCGAGCGTCTTTCACGGACAGGTTACTTGCTTTGACTCACCCCACCTCTTACCCAATCTCATATCGTACAACGCTTGGTGTAAGTAAACCGCCAAAGCACAAAACCTGTTTTCTACTCTCAGCTAAATTCGAACTCAGATATTACGAAAAGTTCTTGAAAAATTTTTGCGCCAAAACTTCGCCTTTCTACACCTTTGGTTGACAAGGCTGCAATGCGTTGATTTTTAAATGCCAGATGCTTCGGCTTTCGCGAATAGGTTGAATCGACATAGAAGCCTTTTAAACGCGGACTTTATGTAGTTTAGTTAGTATTAACTCAGTTTGTTATTCTGCGTTTTTGCTAAGTACTATTTCGATGATCGCTCCATTCCCGCATTTTAAAAAAAAGCACTGTAAGAACCGTAAGGTTCATCACAGTGCGGTTTGCAACTTTCCGGACGATTATAAAATTAACCCTGATTTTTTGCGGGAATGGGACGTTTCTTAAATCGGCCCCATGCTATAAACACCGCTACTGCTGCCAAAACAATGTTCATACCTATGGCGTCGGTTTCCCCCCGGGATACGTGAAAGCCGGCAGCCAGCAGTTGGATTAGTGCAAGGCCAACAGCGGCAACAGGAGTGAGAACAGGTTTAATACGAAGCAATGAGGGAAGAAGTAGGCCAAGGCCACCTAAAAGCTCGCTGAGGCCGATGAAGCGCACCAATGCTTCGGGCATATCGCCTGCCCAGGGCAGCATTTGTGATAGCTGGCTAATAGGCTGGGCCACTTTCATAAAACCGCTCATAATAAACATAGCGGCCAATAATACTTGTGCAACCCATAATGTAATGTGAATTGCTTTTGAGGATTTGTTTTTAGGTTCCATTATTTTAATTATTTAATTGATTATGTATTATTTTTTTGTTTTTTACCAACCGGTAAATAGTTGATTAGTAAATTTGTGATACAAAGGTAGTAAGGGGAAATAACCTGGAAATTGATGTATGATAAGAAATAAAAAACCGAAAGAATAATTTAGTTGGCTGTTATAAGCATGCTGTGACAGAGAGAATTGTTAAGAAGGTTGGCGCAGCTGCTAAAAACGTTTAAGGGCACTAATTTTTTAGCACCCTCAAAACGTTTAATTTACAAAATGCTTATTTTTTTTCGAATTGCTGCAAGAACTGCGTAACGTCAGCCGCTATATTGTGCTCTACAATTTTGCCGTCCTTAACAATATCAATGGTGATAGCTTCGAGCCGAACTGAATTGCCGGTTGCTGGTTTGTCAAATAAATTCTGGGTGTGCGTACCTTCAAACGCCCACCGGGTTACCACCTTATTTTCCTCTGCTACCTGTTCAAAAACAGTTGCTTTCAAATTTGGCGCAGCTGCTATTATAGCCTTATCATAATCTAACCAGCTTTGCCTGGTTAACGACCCGCCCATAGCGTGGTTTATCAGGCTGTTGGAGATGTATTTGTCAAACAATGTCTGCAAATCACCGTTACTGTAGCCTTCGTAAAAGTTACGTGCTACCGTTTTGCTGTTTTCTTCGATTGTACTCATTTTTTTATTTATTATAATTAAAAAATAATCTGAATGTGTCCTGTTTTACTACAATTCCCGGGTTTCTATGCTTAAATTATAGAGCAGCTTAAGCACCTTTAAGCATTTGTGCTACCACATCTTTCAACGGGGTGGTTGGATGGCCGATTAGCTTTGATAACTGATGACTGTCGTCAAACAAATCTCCTTTTGAAGTAGAAACATCAATTCCGGCGTACATTTGGGCTATGCCTTCGGGCAGGCCAGCTTTTACCAGCATAGATGCGTATTCTTCTAACGGCAGATTTGTATAAGCAATATCCTTCCCAGATTGTTTTGAAATTTCTGCTGCCAGGTCCGCCATCGTAAAGGCTTCGTCGCCTGCAAGCTCGTACACCTTATTCTGGTGCCCATCGGTGGTTACCACAGCAACAATGGCTTCAGCATAGTCTTTGCGTGAGGCGGAAGAAATTTTTCCATCGCCGGCACTTCCCATAATGGCACCTGCTGCCAAACCGCCAGTCACCGACCCTGCGTAATTTTCACTATACCAGCCGTTTCGCAGTATTGTAAACGGAATACCCGCATTTTTTAAAAGGGTTTCTGTAGCAATATGCTCACCTGCAAGAACCAGGGATGATCTGTCGGCATGTAGCAGGCTCGTGTAAACAATTCTTTTTACTCCCGCTTTTTGTGCTGCTTCAATTACATTAGTGTGTTGCAGGATTCTTTTTCCCACTTCACTTCCTGAAATAAGCACTAAAACGTCTACACCTTGCAATGCTCCCCCAAGTAACTCAGGCATATCATAATCCGCCTCACGAATTTCCACACCTAAATCAGCTGCCTTTTGCGACGAGCGTACAAGGGCAACGATACTTCCAGCGTCAATTTTCTCTTTTAATTTTTCTATCACGATGCGGCCAAGTTGGCCGGTTGCACCTGTTACTGCTATTTTCATTTCTGGATTTATTTATTTTTAATTATCGGATTATATTTTCTCGCTGATGATAAAACTTCGCTCGCTAAACGCCGGGATTATTGGGGCACCGTCATAAAAGTATTTTATCTCGTCTTTGGTGTCCATTAAACCCAAACTATACAATACCGGCACAAAATGGTCGGGCGTTGGTGATGCCAGTTTCCCCAGCTTGTGACTGGTTTCATAATTTATGATATTAGTAACATTTCTTGCGTCTATTTGCTCTTTCAGCCAGCTGTCATATTCAGCCTCCCATCCAAAAGGCGTCATATCATTGGCCATAAATTTTTTGCCCGCTAATTGCAGGTTATGGATAAGTGACCCGCTACCGATGATTAATACACCCTTATCCCGCAACGATTTCAATTGTTTTCCTAATTCGTAGTGATAAGTGGGAGAAGCATTATAGCTAATGCTCACCTGGAAAACCGGGACGTTACCTTCAGGGAAAAGGTGCATCAGCATGGGCCATGCGCCGTGATCCAGCCCCCAGTCGGTGGTTTCTTTTATATCCGGCACTATTTGCGATATTTCATGCGCGATGGCCGGTGAACCATTCGCCTGGTATTTAACGGTATAGTATTCTTCAGGAAATCCGTAATAGTCATATAGCTGCTTTTGCTGCCCTGAAATATTAACAAACGTGCCTTTTGTAAGCCAATGGGCTGACACAACTACGGCTGCCTTTACGTCGTAATTGGACTTTAAGTTTTGCCCCAGCTCAAAAAGCGCCTTCCAAAACGGCCTTTCATCCCTGCTCAGCGGAATATCCATAGGGCTGCCATGAGAGGTGAATAAAACAGGCATCCGTTTGCCCTGCACCGGTAATTCGGCTGCCATCCGGCTAAAATCGCGTACGCCAAACCCACATGAGGCCAGGGGCCCTGTTAGTGCCATTAATTTAATAAAATCCTTGCGTTCCATACTCTTTATTGTTAAACTGGTTTTGCAGTAATGCCCTTTCAGGCAAGCTGTTTGTTTTTTTATTTTGTGTAATTATCAGTTTGATAATTGTTACACAAAGGTCGGCAGACGGCTAACCGGAAAAATTGATGTATGGTAAGAAATAAAAGGCTGCTGGAACGAGCTATTTTTTATTTAGGATCTCTTTTCTAACCCTGCTAAGGCTTTCAGGAGTTATGCCCAGGTACGAGGCAATCATTTTTTGAGGTACCCGCTGAATAAGGTTGGGGTAAGTTTTAACAAACACAGAATACCGTTCTTCAGCAGAGGCGCTAAGCAATTGAATTATCCTGCTGCGTAAAGAGTTTACTTTTTTCTCAAATTTGTCCAGTATCTGCAGGGCTGTTTCAGGGTCCACATTGTCTTCTTTTAAATTCGCGGGCCTGTTTAAAATTTTCACCACAGAGTCCTCAACAGCATCTATAAAAAGCAGCGCAGGCTTTTGCTGCAACAGGGCCTCCTCATCACTTATCACCCAGTCCTCGGGCGCAAACTGGTAAATATGCTCCTTGCCGTTATCGTCAATCAGGTAACTGCGCAGGCAGCCCTCCTGCACATAATAAACCTTACTACTTATATCACCTGCACTTAAAAGAATCTCTCCCTTTTTAACACGGGTTTCCGGCAACGATTTAAAATAGTGTTGAAAGTAAGTTTCTTCCACAGTATTAATTTTCTCAAATTTATAAATTTGGCAAGTACCAGCAAAGCAACATTTTATTCGGAGTATACACCATAAGACCTGATTTACTAAAGAAGCCCACTACACATGGTATAGTTGACTTTCCCGTAACGGTGGTCAAAAACTAATCTAAAAGTTGTAGCAGATTTTCTAAGCCAAAACTTCGACTTTCTACACCTTTGGTTGACTATCGTCGGGGGACCGGTCTTTCATCATATCTGATAGCTTACTCATCCAAATCAATCTCTTCCCCGGTGTCAGGTATGTTTCCGGCTGCATCGTTTGCACCGGGTGCCCGTTTCATGCGGTTGCGATGTTTGGCAAGGGTGCGTTTCACCTTCATTTTATTGGTGCCCAGCATGTTTGCTATGTTACCGTAAGACAATTCGGTGTTGTTATATTGAAGGTTCAGTATGGATTTTTCCAGCTCACTTAGTTTTTCGGCCATGTGGCCGTATTCTTCTTCAAAGCC
>DASPJH010000220.1:0-4894 GCA_035628715.1 Bacteroidia bacterium | reverse complement strand
TTTCAGTATTTTATCGCGATGGTCGCCCTGCACCAGTATTTCGCCGTCTTTAGCGCTGCCACCACTGCCACAAAGGTTTTTCAGCTTTTTGCCAAGGGTTTCCAGGTCGCCATCCGTACCTTCAAAGCCGGTAACCAGCGTAACTGCTTTACCCGCCCGGTTTTTCTTGTCCAGCATCACCCGCAGTTTTTGCTGCTGGGGGGGGAGGGTCTGGCCTTCGTTTACCGGTTCATCGTTGTATTCATAGCCTGGGTCAGTGCTGTACACAATGCCGTCGCGGTTTTTGTTCTCGCTCATGATTGAAAATAAGTATCGCAAAAATACGGAATTTGTGTCAAGAGGGTATTTTGCAGACGGCATGATTCATGCCATTAACCGTAGAAACATGTATGTTTGTTTATAACGGTACTTTATGAAATTATACATTATTGCAACATTGTGTGTTGCTTTAGGCGCTTTTAATCCTGCATCGCAACCGGATAACGACCCTAAAGCCGATTTTAAAGTATTCATTCGGGAAGCTGTCAAATCAGGGCTGGACGAAAACAATGTGCCCGAAAGTGTGGTAAGCCGGCTGATTGATAACAATAAATTATGGGTGGCTAAATGCCCGATTTGTGATAATGTGAAAGCCGGTTTAAAGTCGCGCCTTAACCACGAAAGGAACCAGGACACTACAAATGTAGTTTTATCACCTGGGGAACTTGCCAACCTGTCAAGCCCTAACGACAGCGTTGCAAAAGCAGCTTTAAAAGACCTGGTGGATGTTTTTGTGCAGCGGTATTACGCGGAATTGGGTATGACTGAAGCCGAAATAGCTGCTATGGAAGAACAATTGCTGGGCGGCCGCAAGCAGGGGATGGGCTTAGCCGGCGGCGACGAGGATTTTTATTGCGCCTCGTGCGATGGTGCTTGTCATAAGCCGGATAAGGAGTGATTACCAGTCCCAATTGGGTGATTCTCCCTTGATACTTATTGCAGCTCTGCCCAATACATTGAAATGTCTCCGTTTATGCATTTCGCCCGGCAATGGGGGACTGGAAATAAGATACAGTGAAGGTATACCTGTAAGCAGCATATCAAATTCTGCGCTGCTAAGATTAGAATCATTTACCAATGTCAAATCAGTAGTTTTTTCTGAAAGAAAATTATAAGAAACCCGGAGGGTAATCAGGGAATCGGTTAATTCTTTGTCGGTGAGCGAAAAACTAAACCGTCCGTTAAAATCTGTTGTAGTGGTTTTTATAACAGTGTCGTTTTGTATCACCTGCACTTTTACCCCAATTGCCACTTCTAATGTGCCCTTATCTCTTAGCCTTCCGTGTACCTGAATTGGAAATTTTAACGTGTCGTTTGTTGAAGTTAAGTTGCTGTATAAATTATTTATATCTGCATCCGTTTGTGCATTTCCGTTTACAGGCGCAAAAACACCCAGCAGACTAAGTATCGACAAAGAAATATTAGTGAAATTTATTAAAGAATATCTGCTGTAAAGGCCCGGAAGCTGGTCGATTGAAAATTTCCCGCATGCATTCCCCAGGGCTTTGAAATGGGTATTTAATTCCATTGAATTCAACCCTGAAAAGTCGGTAATGCATTTATTGCAGCTTTCGCAGAAACGTTTGCCGTTACTAAGGTCGTTCAGGTCTTCCCACTTCTTACTGCATGGAAAAGTAAATTGTACATGGTTTTCCATAAGCCGCTTTATTAAAGTAAACGTTATTGTTGATAATGAGGTTGGAACTGGCGGTTGGGACTGGCGCAAGCGTCCGCTTGTGCCAACTATAGTGGAGCGTCCGCTCCGTGGTTAATTCAAATAGTTTTAGCCGTTTATTAAAAAAGGAAGGGGGCTGCTTCGAAATTTTAGTCACGAGCGGACGCTCGCGCCAGTGTGCTGGTGTTTAGGTATTTTTGCCATATGAAAGCCGCTACATTATCCGAGCTAAAAAGAGAACTGAACGAGTTGCCGCCCAAGCAGGTGGTGGAATTGTGCCTGCGGCTTACCAGGTATAAAAAGGAGAATAAAGAGCTGCTTACCTACCTGCTGTTTGAAGCTGATGATGAGCAGGCGTATGTCAACGCTATCCGGCAGGAGATAACCGACCAGTTTGAAATGCTGAACTCCAGCAATATATACCTGGCTAAAAAAGGTATCCGTAAAATATTACGGATGGCCGGTAAATTCATTAAATATTCGGGCAATAAACAAACCGAGGCGGAGGTATTAATTCATTTTTGTAAGGAATTAAAGGCAACCGGTATCCGCATTCACCGGTATTTGGATTTATCCAACCTGTACGACCGGCAACTGGAGAAAATTCGTAAAGCCGTTGCAACGTTGCACGAGGATTTGCAGTGGGATTATAAAGGGGAAATCGAAAATCTATAATCCTGGCGCGGGCATCCGCTCGTGCCACTTATACTTCCTTGTGAAACTCTTCCAGGGCCATCAGCACAGCTAAATCATTGGCTTTATTGATGGAGTATTTCTGAAGGTCGCCGCGTTTTTCGGCGGCGCTTTGAGCATCGTTGAAGAATACCAGCATAGGCACAAATACGTCCTTCAGTTCAGGATTATCAATGTGCTGCGATGCGGCTATAATATCTTTAATATCCCCATCGGCCAGGTGCTGGTTTTTTAATACAGGCTCATAAATGGGGTACTCGTCCTGGTAAAGATCATCCTCAGCCAGCAGGAATTCCTGCAAAAAGTCACTCAGTGATATTTCCACCTCTGCTTCGGCACATTCATTAATGTATAACAAAATGTTAAGCATTTCTGTGCCGCGGTCAAGGGTTTTTTCCTCAATTTCCATCCACTCTTTGCTTTCAAGGTAAGTTTCATCCAACTCTTTGCTGTCGGCAGCAAAAAAGTTCACCATCAGCAGGTCAAAGCAGTATTCGCGCACTGGCTCAAAGGTTTTTTTCTCATCAAAGGCCAGGTCCATGGCCCTTAGCTTGATGGCAAAATTATCCTGCTGTGAAAACACGGTTACCAGCAGGTTGATAAAAGCATCGCCGTCGGCAGGATTCAGCTTACCGCCTTCGCAAAAACCTTTTACCAGCGCCTGTATGGCTGCCCTTACAGGAGGGAATATCTTCGGTTCGCTATTATTTTTCAAAATTGTACTGCCAGGTTATTGTTTGCCACCAGTATCACTTTACCGGTAAGCTCTGTGTTAAATAAGGGCGAATTAACCGATTTTGAGAAATTCGCCTGCCGGTTAAACATCCATTTAGCCGTTGGGTTAAAAACCGTAATGTTTGCTTCTCTGCCTGCTTTTATACCGGGTGTAGCAAGCCCCAGTATTTTTCGTGGGTTGTTACAGGTGGCATTCACCAGCTTCTCCCAGCCCAGCCTGTCCGAAAGGCGGATAAGCAGGGGCAGAAAGGTTTGCAGGCCAATCATTCCAAAAGCAGCATAATCAAACTCCACTGCTTTGTTCTCAATTTCCTGTGGTATATGGTCGCTGCAAATAGCATCAATGGTGCCGTCTTCCAGCCCTTTTAATAACGCTTCAATATCGGTTTTGTTCCGTAATGGCGGGTTAACTTTATAATTGGTATCGTAGTGTTCCAGTGTGCTGTCATCCCAAACCAGGTTGGCAATAGCTGCGTCAGCAGTTATTTGCAGGCCTTCTGATTTGGCGCTCCTGATAAGCTCCACGGATTCAGCCGCAGATACATGCGAAAAATGCAGCCGGGTGTTGTTATACCGGGCCAGCTCAATATCCCGCTTCACGGCCAGGTATTCGCTAAGATTGGGCATGCCTTTCATGCCCAGGTGGGTACTTACAGGCCCTTCGTGCATTTGCCCGCCTGCGGTAAGGTAAGTGTCTTCGGCATGCACGCATAACAACCCGTTAAAGCCTTTTGCGTACAGCATAGCGCGGTGCATCAGGCCACTGTCTTTTACAGGCTTATTGCCGTCGGTAAAGGCTACTGCCCCGGCTGAGTGCATATCAAACATCTCGGCAAGGTCCTTACCCTCACGGTTATGAGTGATACAGCCCATGGGGTATACATCGGTTACCCAGTCTTTTACTTTATTAATGATGTATTCAACTTCTGACTTTGAATGCACCGGCGGATTGGTAGACGGTAACAGCGCCACCCCTGTGAATCCACCCGCTGCTGCTGCTTTCACACCTGAGTTAAGGTCTTCGCGTTGCTCCAGTCCCGGGTCGGCAAAATGGGCGCGTAAATCCATAAAACCGGGCGTGGTATATGTACCGGTACCGTCTATAGTTTCAATATTTTCAGCGCTAACCTGGTTGGGTGTGTCAATTGCGGCTATCCCGCCGTCTTTCAGTAAAATATCCCTGGTTTGCCCGTTAAACTCGTCTCCGGGCGAGATGATGGTAGTATTTTTTATCAGCAGGTGCATGTACTGCCGGTTATTTTAAAAACCTCAGCAATAATACCTCGGTTACAAGAAAAAACAAGGCAAATAATATACAATATCTCCACATCTGTACCCCTTTATCGGCCTCAACAATAGCCTGCTGTATACCTTTGGGGGTATTTTCAAGCACCTTTATCCCGGGAATATCCAGTTTATTTTTTAAATCTTCTTCAGTATAATAGGTGTTTGCTGATTCAGAGCGGTCATAATTAAACGCTACCCGTGCCCCCAAATCCTGGGAGCCACTGCTGAGGCTGTAATTGCCGGGGACTTTCAGCTCCGGTCCGGGCGAAAGGTTGAGCTTATTTTCCTTTACCACCATTTGGGGTATCAGCTCAACGTTACCGTTAGAGAGCTTATATACCTGGTCTTTTCCCTGGCCGGGGATATTCAGTCTCACCAACTGGCCTTCACCAATGGTATAAAACAGTTCGGTACGCTGTACACTATTGAGCGCCATATTGAGCATTACAGGCACATACAGGGCAT
>DASPJH010000219.1:0-4151 GCA_035628715.1 Bacteroidia bacterium | reverse complement strand
ACTCAAATGGCAATACCCGGTTATAAAAATCATTAAAATACTCGCCCACCTTGCTGAACACGATGCCCGGCACTTCTTTTTTCCGAGTACCCCGTATGCGCAGCATTTTCAGTTGCAGGAAAAAAAGTTCCTCAAACTTTAGCCGGAAAGCCGCTTTTTTCTGCATATCGTCGCTTTGCGGGAAATGGATATTTACAAAAGCGCTTTGCCGGTCCACCATCCTGAAGTCGTTGATGATACTAACCGGCAGTATTTCCTCGATACTAAATTTTGGGTCGCTTACCAGTTGTTTCACCAGTTTGCTGATACCGCGGCTGTCAAAGCCTTTGCGCTTCATCAGCTCGCTGGTATTATACACTGGCTGGAAACCGGGGCTTCCTTCTGAAAGAAAGTCTTTTGCCTCCTCAATTTCCGGGTGGGCAATGCTGATTTTGCCTTTAAACTCGCTGGGCTTGCCAAACAGCACGTATTCTTTACCGGGCTGGATGTATTTTTCAATCCAGGTAATGCCTTTGAACCAAACGGCCTCAATAAATCCCGTGCCATCAGTAAACAGGCCTTTCAGGCGTTTGGTGGGACCGGTACCTTCGGTAGAAAAAGAGGTAAATTTTCCCTTTACCTGTATGTAGGCAAACTCGCCGTGCAGCTCCTGTATCTTGTATATCCGGCTACGGTCAACATACCGGAAGGGAAAATGGCTGATAAGGTCGTAATACGTAAATATGCCCAATTCTTTCTTCAGCGTATCGGCCTTTTGCGGGCCAACGCCTTTTAAAAACTCAATGGATGTGTCGAGGAAATGGGGCACGGTGCAAGTTTACATATTTATTGATTTGGAGATTTACTGATTTACAGATTTGTTGATTTTAGAATTGCCATGAGTTTGGAAATGTGTAAGCGCGCTGGCTGTCATTCCTGCGGAGGCGGGAATCTGTGGGGGAAGACGTTTACTTTTAAATCGGGCAATTGTATAAAGATAAAATTACTAAAAAAGTTTACAGATTTGTAAACTTTGGTGTTATATTTGTTTACATGGATGAAAGTTGTTTTTGATGACGGGGAACTGAAATATCTTTACATAACGCCGGTTGATTACCTTAAAGGCAAACAAAAATTTCCTTCTGAAGTGATTAGACAATATCAAAAGAAAGTCCGGTTGCTCACAATGGTAAATAAACTGGATGAACTAAGAAATTTCAGGAGTTTGAACTTTGAATATTTAAAAAGGTAACAAAATAGGATATTGTTCCATTCGCCTGAATATCCAATACCGCCTGATATTTACGCCTATTGAAAACAACAAAATTCAGGTTTTATTAATAACTGAGATATCCAAGCATTATGAGTAAGCAAAAAACTGCAAATAACCTGGTTCCCGGCACACTATTCCACCCGGGTGAATATATAAGAGACGAGCTGGAAGCCCGTAACCTGAGCCAGCAGCAATTAGCAGGCTTATTACACCTGAGCAAATCAGAAGTGAGTTTACTGGTAAACGGTAAGCGGAATATCAGCCCGGCTATTGCTATTAAGTTGGAAGAAGCTTTAGGCATCAGCGCAGAGTTTTGGATGAATCTGCAGGTGAAATACGAAATTGATGTATTAAAAAATAAATACCGCGAAACCCTGCACCGCCTTCACCTGCCTGCTGAAAAAATGGAGGGCATGGAGGATAGTATTGTGAATGTGTGAAGCAAGTGCGGCGGCCGTCATTCCCGCGAAGGCGGGAATCTGTGGGCGAGGATAATTTATGTAAGCCCGAGGCTTACCCTTGCAAAACTTTAAGCGAGGACGCTTAAAGGAACGGCGTTCGCGGAAGCGTCCTCGCTTCGGTTTTTTAGAGGGTTAGCCTCTGGGCTAACTGTTAAAAGAAATGGTAAATTAATAAGGCACTACTTCAATAACTTTTCCGGGCAATAGTTCTTTCAATCGGCTAAGTTTTCCGCATTCTTCTTCGGTGTAAGCCATGTCCTTGCCCATAGTAGGGCAGTCGACAAGTTGATCTTCTAGTTCTCCCGGGGCTGCCACCCTTATTTTTATTGTCAAAGTGTCTACATTCAAACGGCTTAACCTTTTTGCAGATTTTTCAGGGTTGTTAATTTCGCGATAGCCAATATGCATATTATTTATATGAACTTTATCGGATATTTTCAAATTTGAAAAATTACGTTTATCTGAGCCATAATAGAGGTTTTTTACGTAGGTTTTTTGTGAAACTTTAAAAGTAAAATTACCGAACATATACATCGATTTAATGGTAATTTTATCGCATGAATTACAGGAGATTAATGTCGAGTTAACATTTCTATACATTAACTCATTAATATAGCCTTTATTTACATTGATAGAAGATTTTTTGACAAAATTTATATCGATATTTATGCTATCGGGTAAGTTTTTCAAATAAACTTTATTTAGTCGTTTTTTTGCGAAATGGTTTAAATGAACTTGTGAAAGGATGGATGTACCTTTAAATTCGGCTGAAAAAGTTCTACCGAGTTTATTAGTATGAACCAATGAAATCTCTTTTAAAGTATTGAGATTAAAATTGCTGTTAGTAAGGTTTTTATAGGTAACAGTCGATGTATGAATGCTTTTTAATTTTTCAAATTGGATAGGTTCTAAGGGATATTTAAATTCAGTGCCTGGATTCCAGTTGTTTAACTCCTCAATGTGAATATTGGTTAATCCCGATTCAAAGACTATAGAAGTATTTATAGCAACACTTTTTACTGATGGGTTAACAAATACAGAATCGTTGTTAAAAATTAGTTTTTCGCAATAGATTTCGACGTTTTCTACCTCATAAACAGATAGTAATTCTTTCGAGTATAATTTTTGTGAACTTGTTATGGTTAAGTAAGTGAACTTAAAATTTGTATCAAACAAAGCCTTTAGCTTTGTATTATTAAGTAAACGCGACACATCAAAGTGCGGCCCATCCCTGCCGAGCTTTATATTTATTCCAATATAGTCAAGTGTAATATTTTCAAGCCTGTCAATTAAGTTATCAAATGACCAGTTTTCTTCATTACCTATTGAGTCAACTTCAATAAAAATTCCACGGATATACCTGTGATAATTATAAGAAATCTCGTTAATACAACCCGTATCAATTGCCTTATAAGGATTGATGAAAAGGATACTTTCAATTCTATTAGAATCGAATGGCTTATGTACCGAAGTATAATACCTATGTTGGCCGTTTAGAGGGCTTACCAGCAAGATGTAAAGTACAATAACTAATATCCGCATGCCAAAATATAACGAGCGACTAAATTAATTGGTATGCAGAATCTGACAAACTCTCAGGAGTTAGTCAGATTTTGTCCCACCTTCGCCAAACACCCTTCCATCCTCCTCACAACCGTCTCCTTCCCTAAAAACGCAGCCATTTCAAAAATGGGGGGGCCACCGCCAACACCGGAAATGCTCAGGCGGAAGGTTTGCATCATTTCGCCGGGCTTTTTGCCGTGTTTATTCTCCACCACATCGTGGAAGGTTTTTTCTATTTCAGCAGCGCTAAAATCAGCAAGGTTATTTAAGGCATCCTTTAAATCAGTAAGCACAGGCGAGGTAAAATCCTTCCATTTCTTGCTCACTACGGTTTCATCATAATTTTCCGGGTCGAAAAAGAAATATTTACCCATCGAATATAATTCAGGAATAAAATTCACTTTTTCTTTCATCAGTCCGCACACAACGGCCACACGGTCGGCTGGCATGTTTACGCCATTTTTATCCAGCGTAGGTTGCAGGGCAGCCGCCAACTCAGCATTGTCCTTATGCATCAGGTAGTGGTGGTTGAACCACTTGGCCTTCTCCACATCAAACTTGGCGCCTGATTTACTTACCTTTTCCAGGCTGAATGCTTCAATCAGTTCATCCATGGTAAATAACTCGCGGTTATCGCTGGGGTGCCAGCCTAACAAAGCCAGCATATTCACCACTGCATCGGCAAAGTACCCGTTTTCGCGGTACCCGCTTGATATTTCCCCCGTTTTAGGGTCTTTCCACTCTAATGGAAATACAGGGAAACCCAGCCGGTCGCCATCGCGCTTACTTAGCTTGCCATTACCTTCAGGCTTCAGCAGCAGGGGCAGGTGGGCAAACTTGGGCATTACGTCCTCCCAACCCAGGTAGCGGTACAG
>DASPJH010000218.1:0-3981 GCA_035628715.1 Bacteroidia bacterium | reverse complement strand
TTTAATTGTTCTTAACTCAATCCCAAATGGTTCCGTCATCCATTTCAGGGCATTTGCTCAGCCCCAGCTGATGGCAAAGTTGCTTTAATTGTTTGCGGCCCGTCCGGCTGAAGCCTGTAAGCGGGCGGACAAAATAATAGTCATCACCGCTATCTACCTGCCAGTTATGAACTGTGGCGGGCAGGTAAACACTGCTGGCTAAAGAGTTGCACTCAAAACAAATGCTCACATGGGCGGTAATGCTGTCGTTCATGTAAAACACAATACCCAGGTGAGGGTCGAAACAGCCTGCAACACTGCCGCCGTATGAAAGCGAATCTGTAATGTTGTTAATTAACAGCTCTTGTGTTTGAGGTGTTAGTTGCTTACCCGGCAATATTGCCGATCTATCCAGTTTATTATTTTTGTCTACAATTAACCGGTCCCCATGGCCTTCGTAGTCATAGGCTACGACACGGTTGTACTGTATGTTTTTGAAGGGGTTGTAGTTTTGGAGGTAGCGGTATTTTTTGAAGAGGTAATAAGCAGTTTCTTGATAACTAACATGGACATACAAGGTGTCTTGGCCAATTATATTGATATTTGGTTTGCTTATTAGTTCGTCATAATCATAGTAATATATTTCGTTGGCACTGTCAATTATATAATTGCCGTTAAAGTGTGATGGTTGTGAGTAACCCTTTATTTTCTTTTTACGGATAAGTATTAGCTTATCAAAATCGAAATAGTATTCGCAATAAGTTGGACTTCCATTTTGTTTCTGATAAAAAAGTCCAATTTTTTTTATTTTATTTTCATGTATCCAAACGAAAAACTTCTCCCATCCTAATGACTGTTGGCTATCTGTTTCAATCACTTTTTCCGATCTGTTTAACAGTTGGTTTACTCTCTCCACCTTCTCATCAATCTCCGTAATAATCTTCGGCGGTTCGGTATTCAACTGACCGTAGGTGGTGCAAGTAATAAAGAGTAGTAATATGAGAATACAGTTTTTCATTATACCAGCGCAATGTTTAAAACGCCCAGCACAATTAAAATCTTATAGTAGTTATCAACTTTGCGGAAGTTTTTTTCATCGCGGGTGAAGATGAAATAAATAAGGGTAAGAAAAATTCCTGTGAAGGAAACAGAAAAATAAATGGATGCATACCTGGGTGTAAAGTACATAAACAAATAATAGCCCACCGGTATGCAAACCAGCATTAGCGGGGCTACCAGCATTTTTGTCTTTTTGATGCCGTATTTTACCGGGAAGGTTTTATAGCCAAATAATATATCGCCCTTAATACCTTCAATATCCTTTATTATTTCCCTGATAAGGGCAATAAGGCCGATATACACGGCATAATACACAATCAGGCGGTTGATGCCCCAATAAAATATGCAAATGGAAAGAAAGGCGCTGACTGCCAGAAACGAAGCACAAAAATTGCCCAGTAGCGGCAGCTTTTTGAGCTTATGAGAATAAAACCAAAGCAGAAAAATTAATAAGCAGTAAAAGAGAAGTAATTTAAAATTGAGGAACAACCCAATCGCTAACGCGACTGAATTACAAAACATATACGCATTGATAGCAAACCGCTTGCTGATGATTTTATTTAAAATCACCTCCTCACCGTGGTTAGCAAGGTCTTTTTCATAATCGTAAAAAGCGTTAATTATATAGCCACCTGCAATAATCAGCGCAGTGGAAAACACAATCCAGTGCAGCTGCGGGGTAGCCAGCACCTCCAGCGGCGATATTTTGGAGGGCCTTAATATCTTAATGGCAGTTAAGTATTGGGCAACAGCTATCAGCACAAGATTATACCACCGTACCAGGCTGAAGAACACCAGCGTTTTGATAACCGTAATCCGCTGACTGGTATTAAGATATTGCGCCATCGGGGCAAATATATTGATTTGCAGGCGGCGGGGAAAGTAATATGATTGTAACTTGGGCGTTTTAAGGGTGATGTTAAGAATAATAGTTGTTATACTTTTTTCAGCTTGTATAAATCAATCATTAGCCCAGTATCGGGTGGGTTACTTTGCGAATGTTGAAGATAGTGTTTATTCTTCTCAACAGTTATCTCTTTATAAAATTGCTAGTATAAGATATATTAAAGTTTCTCCTGGGGTTAATAAAAACGATACTCAATTAATTACCAGAGTGTTTGATATAAACTCACTTTTAAAATCAATAACAGCTTACTATAACAATACTTTCGCAGCAAAAATTGAATTTACTTACGATATTAGTGGTGAGCCGGTTGGTTATCTATTGTATAAGGCGGAACATGGGCCGCCAGTTATGGATGTACTAAAAACGGTTTCGGCAGATAATACACATATACGACATTTATACTTTAATCCCCATTTTGCCTTTAAAGATACAATTGATGAATATTACACACCCGGTGGAATACTATACGCTGAAAAAAAATTTGGGGATAGTATTTTCAATCCCGATTTTAAATTAGCTAACGTTTATAAACGGGAAGTGTGGCGAAATAATAAACTGGTAGAACGCGATAGCATAAATAAATCCGGTGAAGTCGCTCTTCAATGGGATGTACATAAGGATTTTTCATATGTCAAGAGAAAATATTATTATTTATATGACACTATACTTACCTATGAAACACTTTTTAAAGCAGGAGGCCGCACAAAACGATTTTGGGACATTAGTGTCCGCAGGTATATAAGAGATTCTACGAATAACCTTCTATATATCGAAGATTGTTGGGCAGACCATCAGCAGGAATATGACACAAGCCTTAATAGCATTCTTAGGATTTGCAGTACATGTATAGTGAAAGAACGTTATTTAAGGGAATTTTATGACGGTAGAAAATTAAAGAATGAGTGGAAATTTAACGTGAAAAATGAGAAAGAGGTTTTAAAAAACCATAAGCATTGGGGCGATTCGACAATAATAAGGGAGTATTTATTTAATGGCAATGATTCATTCTTACAAGCACTATATATAAAAATCAATGATGTAGACATCTCAATATCAAATTGGAGCAATTATGAAAAGCCTACTGATGAATACATTATAAGAAATAAGGACGGGTCTAAAAAATGGTCGTTTCATTGCAGGTATAAAGATACCACAAAATTGTCAGGTACATGGCATCAGTACGAGTATGACAGGTTGGGTAATACGTTAAATGAAAGACACTGCAGGTTTAGTCCTTGGGAAGAATCTTATTCAGAATTTATTTATGAAAATAAACTTTTAGCAGTCCACAACGAATCAGGATTTTCAAAGAAACTTAACAATTATAATAAAATTGTAACATACGACTCATTAAATCGAATCACCAAAGAAACCTATCATTTCAAAGACTCCACCACCTACGAAAACACTTACGAATACAACACCGACGGTTTTTTGGTAAAAGAAGTAAATAACAACCAAGGTTATACCCGCCAGTTATTTTTTGACAAGAAAGGGTTGCCTATAAAGCGGGAATACATCAGCAAATATGGCGAAACCATTACAGAAACCTGGGAGTATACGTTTTACAAATAGATTCCCAAGCAAGTTGGGAATGCTCAAACGTTCGCCGAAGCGTCCTCGCTTCGGCGAATCTAAATGTTAGCCTCCTGGCTAACCATACTGTAAGCCAGTAGGCTTAAACCGTGCATTCTTTAAGCGACGACGCTTAAAGGAACTAAAAAAACTTCCCAAATCCAATAAGCCTGCGTACGCCTTTAATAGTTTCAACAGCGCTTTCACGTGCTTTTTCAGCGCCCGTTTTCAGCACGTTGGCTATGTAGGCATCATCGCTGGCAATGGAAATTATTTTTTCACGGATGGGGGCAACAAACCTGTCCATATCCTCGGCAATCTGCATTTTAAAATCACCGTAACGAATCGTGCAATTATTATAGGCCGCATCAAACTGGTTATAGGTTTCTTCGGCAGATACCAGCTTCATCAGATCAAACAGGTTTTGAATGGCTTCCGGCCTGGTTTGGTTAGGCTCTGTG
>DASPJH010000217.1:0-2896 GCA_035628715.1 Bacteroidia bacterium | reverse complement strand
TGGGCTGCACCTCAAAAGCATGGCCGCCGCGCAATAAGGTGGCATGCCCGCCTGTGGCGGGTAAACTGTAAATATCGCCCAGCATGTCAAACACAATGGTGTTGCCATCGGGGCTCACGTCAAGGTTCATCCACGTACCCTCGCTGGTGGTAATGGTCACCTCCTTATACGGCCCCGGCGGGTTGTTTACATCCCACTTTTCGGGCTTGTTCTGGGCATTTACAGTAACTACAAAACAGGTTAATAACAGGAGTAAGGTTTTGTTCATAAAAGCAAATGTATAGAATTGGGGAGATATGGGCTAAGAGTTGGATGGAGGCGGGGGATTGTCGGTGGGTTAATCAAAATGACGAATACCCCAACCCGTGGGGCACAGGATACTGTGCCCGCAATTGTGCCCGTCAATGCAAAATTACCTGAAAACGGGTTCAGTATCCTGAACCCTACGGGAATTATTGTTTATCTCCCATAAAACCTGTCTTTATCCCAATTGGCCGGGTTATTAATAATATATTCTGAAATCATAATATACGACTGATCATTACGAATAATGTGCTCGTAATAATTACGCTGCCAAACCGTTTCAATACCCATGTTGTTTCTTGCCCATTTGGTTACACTTGCCTTAAAACCTCTTGTAATGGAGCCGATTGAACGAGGGATAATTTTTTGAAATTGATGGGATTTTGGGGTTTCAATGGGTTCAATGGGTTCAGTTTCCTGAACCCCTACGAGTTCGAGGATGCCGTGTAAATGATTGGGCATAACCACAAATTCATGCAGGATTACATGCCGGTTGATAATAGGTATTTGCTGCCAGTACTGTTGCGCAATAATTCCCGCTTCGCCTGGCAAAAATGTTCCATTTAGTATCTCACCAAATAAATGTTCCCTGTTATGGCAGCAAATGGTTATAAAGTATAGCCCTTGTTTTGAATAATCGTATCCTTTAAGGCGGATTGATTTTCGGTTCCTAATCAATGACATTGCCTTGTGAATACAAGTTGCAGGTTTATAGTAAATGATGATTACAAAAAATATGTAAGGTGGTAAATACTACAGTAGGGTTTAGTTTCCTGAATCCCAGGACACAAAATCCTATCAACAAACACCCATACCAAAGGGATTATAATCCTATTTCTTCTAAGTGGGCAAAATTATTCCGAAGAAAAGTTGCACAAATCTCCGTTTTTCCAATTAAAGGGTAAGCTGGGGGTTTAAAGATTAGAAATGGCATTGTAGTCGAAGGTTAAACTGTCTACTAAATAGGTCGTAACAGCGTAACACTTGTAACACAGTAACCATGGTAACATCAAAAAGCAATTATCAATATTCAGAAGCAAAGCTAAGGGAATATGAGCGTATACCTTGGTACTCTGGTAACAAGCTGTTGCAAAATGCGAATATGGTCAACAATTCTCTGTCGCCATGAGGTAGAAGGAGGACTCGAATAGCGACAAGAATTGTGGGTATGAAGAAGAGAAACCGTTGGCAGACTAGTAACACTAACTTTTAAAGTTGCTCCCACCCGGTTGTTATCCTTGAACGAAGATTCCTCCTGAATAACAGGGTGGATACCGACTGAAGTGTACGGCCAAATCTGCTGAAGGTGTTGCCGCTGTAGTAACAAGCTCTTTGAAATGTGGAATAACCGTCAACAAATTCTTTGTCACCATGAGGCCGAAGGAAGACTCGAATGGCGACAAAGAATTGTGGGTATAGCACAGGAACCCGTTGGCAGACTAGTAACACTAACTTTAAAGTTGCTCCACCAGGTTGTTATCCCTGAACGAAGGTTCTACCAGAATGACGTGGGGGAAAGCGGTAATACAGCTAAACAGCCTGGTACTCTAGTAACAAGCTATTGCAATATGCAATCGTAAGGCCGTAACACCCGTAACAATAAATTTAAACGTACAAAAATGCCTGGCTGTATACCATCATAACAAGAGAATTTTCAACAGTTAGCATTTTTCTTTTGTTATTGAGTAATTTTTGCTCGCTTTTTTAAACCATTTACCCGCAGCAAGCCACTAGAATCACAAAGTGGGTTAAATTATTCATTCTGATATTCTGAAAGTTACAGACTTGCCTTTCTGAAGGTGGTTAGGCCCTCACCGCAAACCCTTGGAATCAGCGATGTTTAAAGATTTAAAAAAATTGGTAAAAAGTTTTTAAAAAAATTGTTGCATTTTTAAAAAATTGATTTACCTTTGTTATGTCCAATACGGTAATCAACACTTTAAAAAATAAGTGGTGCATTGTCGGTAGAAGAAAAAAATTAGCTTTGTTGACGGAAGAGAAATTCTTCAGTAATATTCCTAAATAGCACAAACAGCCTGTCGGGAGATAGGCTGTTTTACTTTTACAGGAATAGCTGGGGAAGTCCGGTAACCTCTATACTAAAAGGTTATTTCTTTACAAATTTTCCCGAGCTTTCGGTATCCCCGTTCTTGAATTTTATGATGTAGGTTCCTGAAGGAAGTGAGGAAATACTTATTCGTGTTTCAATACTGGTGGCAGGAGTTTCCAACACCTTTTTTCCCAGCATGTTGTAAATAGTATACACCCCACCGGTTTGTATATCACTGGCTGAAATGATAATAGCATCGGTAGCCGGGTTGGGAAATACGGTAAAGGTTGATTTTAAGGCTTCCTTTATACCAGTCAGGTGGTGGCCTTGGGTAATGCTGGCCGCAAATACGCCTCCACCGTGGGTGGCCACAACTACGCGGTTATCCACCCTGCGGACTTTTATCATTTCGCAAATAGCATTGCCAATGGTTTCAGGGCTTTGCTGCACCCATACAGTGGCAGTTCCGTTTAGCTGGTTAGTGGCAAATAAGCCTACGCTGGTGCCTACCAATACTCCGTACCCCGCATTGGTTTTTACAAA